>NZ_JBGEWD010000010.1:0-144032 GCF_041205085.1 Clostridium moutaii | reverse complement strand
ATAAAAAACTGACCTCCCATAAGTTAGATTTTTAGGTCTAACTTACGGGGGTCAGTTCAGTATGTAAAAATATATTTACATAATGTTTTTTTCATTTTTAGTTATAGTAGCAGCTTTTTTCCATTCCTGAACCTTCTGAGAAACTAATTTACTTTTTTGATCATCTTCCAATTGTTTTTTTATCTGATCTTTAACCTTGCTAAGAGCCTTAACAGGATATTCCTGTTTATCTATACATTTTATTATATGATATCCAAAACTGCTTTGAACAGGATCCGATATGGCTCCTTTCGCCAATTTTTTTGCCCCTGCCATAAACTGAGCATCATACTGGGAATCATCATAGCTTATGGTTCCTAAATCTCCGCCCTTATCCTTAGTAGCTGTATCCTGGGAAACTTCCTTTGCAACTTTTGCAAAATCTTCCCCTTTATCCAATCTTGCCTTTACTTTCACAGCTTCAGCTTTAGTCTTTACAAGTATATGTGCCAAATGCATTTTATCAGTCTGCTCTGTAAACTTATCTTTATTTGCATTATAATAGTCTGTTATTTGTTTATCAGTTACTTTTACATTCTTTGTAAGGCTGTTACTTACATTTTGCTGTATTTCCTGATCTTTCAATTGAGATAAATACATACTTTTAAATGACTCTTCAGTAAAACCCTGAGCTTTTAATGCTGTATCAAATTGTTCAGTACTGTTTCCAAACTGCTGTTTTTTTATTTGAGCAATTTGATTATTCATATTTGTTTCCAGTTTTTTTTCATCTGGCAAAAGTTTTAATTCCTTAGCTTTTTGCTCAATTACCTTATTTGTAATCATGTCATCAAGTATCTGTTCCTTCTGACTCTTTATGGTACTGACAGCATCTTGATTTTTAGCATAATCTTCGCCATATTGCTGCTTAGCCTGACTTAACAACTGCATGGTATTTGGATTTTTATCCAAATCCCCTCTGGTGATTTTTTCTCCATTAACTACTGCTACAGCACTATTGGCTATAGCTTCTGGTGTTTTCTCTATCATATTGCACCCGGCAATTGAAAGTGTAAATACCGTTATAAATGCAGCGGTTGCCAATTTTTTTATATTTTTCACAATTACTCCCCCACTCTTTTTTATGTCTTACAAAATACAAATTAATTTTAACATAAAAATATTTTTACTACAAAGCTATTTTTGTTCACATATTTGTAGCATATATTTAACAATTTCCTTAATATCATTCAAAATATTTTCTCTCTTTACATCTTTTAATCTATATCCAAAACCAGGTTTTTTATTCATTTTTAAAACTATTTTTTTCGAATAGTTCTTTAAAAGTCCATGCATTATATTTTTATTCACTCTATTTTCACTTTCAAATATAAAAGCAATTTCTCCCTTTGATTCTTTTATCTCCTCTATTCCAAGTTCTTTGCCTATACTTCTTATATAAGCTATGTCCATAAGATTTTGCACTGAAGTTGGTATATCAGAAAATCTATCTTCTAATTCTTCCTTTACATCTAACATGTCATCATAGGAATTTATAGCCGCTATTTTCTTATATACTTCTATCTTCTGCACTTCATTTTTTATATAATTATCCGGTATATAAGCATCGACCTTTAATTCTACAGTAGTCTCCACTGGTTCCTTGTGTATTTCACCCTTTATTAACTTAACAGTATCCTCTAACATTCTGCAATATAAATCATACCCTATAGCTGCCATATGACCGTGCTGTGATGCCCCCATCATATTTCCAGCTCCTCTTATTTCCAGATCCTTCAGGGCTATTTTAAATCCAGATCCCAATTCAGTAAATTCCTTAATGGCTTTCAGCCTCTTCTCCGCCACTTCTGTAAGAACTTTATCCTTTCTATAGGTCAAATAGCAATAAGCTATCTTATTGGTTCGACCGACTCTTCCCCTCAGCTGATAGAGCTGGGATAGCCCCATTTTATCTGCATCATATATTATCATGGTATTCACATTTTGTATATCCATACCGGTTTCTATAATAGTAGTAGATACAAGAACATCATATTTACCTTTCATAAAATCCACTATTATGTTTTCAAGTTCTCTTTCCTGCATTTGACCATGAGCCACTGCCACCTTGGCTTCTGGAACTAATTTTGATATGTAAGCAGCCTTTTCTTTTATATGTTCAACCCTATTGTATACAAAATAAATCTGCCCGTTTCTGTTTATTTCCCTCAATATAGCATCTCTCATCAATTGATCATTGTATTCTACCACATAAGTTTGTATAGGATACCTCTCATCTGGAGGTGTTTCTATAACACTTATATCTCTAACTCCTACTAGAGACATGTGAAGGGTTCGCGGTATAGGTGTTGCACTTAAAGTCAATACATCTACATTTTTTCTAATCTTTTTGATTTTTTCTTTATGACTAACACCAAATCTCTGCTCTTCATCTATTATAAGAAGACCTAAATCCTTAAATTGAACATCCTTTTGCAGTATTCTATGAGTTCCAATTAGTATATCTACATTTCCAACTTTTGCAGCCTTTATTGTAAGTTTTTGCTGGGCAGGAGTTCTAAACCTGCTTATCATGTCTATCTTTACAGGAAAATCTGAAAATCTTTGAATAAAATTGTTATAATGCTGCTGTGCCAATATTGTAGTTGGAACTAAAAATGCAACTTGTTTTCCATCCATTACAGCTTTGAAAGCGGCTCTTACGGCAACTTCGGTCTTACCATAACCCACATCTCCGCAAAGCAGCCTATCCATGACTTTATCTGATTGCATATCTTCCTTTATATCCTGGATAGTTGACAATTGATCTGGTGTTTCTTCATAGGGAAATTCATCTTCAAACTGTTTTTGCCATACTGTATCTTTTGAATATTTATATCCTTTTAAAGTTGATCTAATTGCATATAATTTTACCAGATCTTCTGCTATTTGCTCTATTGACTTTTTTACTTTCTTTTTGACCTTTGCCCATTCTGAGCTTCCCAATTTGCTTATTCTAGGCGTCTTGCCTTCAGAGCCTATATACTTTTGCACCATATCAAGCTGTTCCACCGGCACATATAATTTATCATCAGATTCATATACAAGTTCCAGATAATCTTTTTTATGTTCCTGAAACTCCAACTGCTTTATACCTTTATACACACCTATACCATGGTTGACATGAACTACAAAATCCCCCGGTTTCAACTCCGTAAAACTTTTGATTTTACTTGCTCCTTTTTTTGCAGCTTTCTTTATATTTTTTCTTCTGGCCTCTCCAAAAACTTCTTTACTTGAAATTACACTTAATTTAAGTTCTGGATATTCAAATCCTTTTAGCTGACTTCCAAAAGTTATAACTACTTCTCCGGGTTCAATTTCACGTATTACATCCTTATAACTGCTGTCTATATCCCTGTCCCTTAAAGTGTCCACCAGTCTTTCTCCTCTAGGTCTTGTACCTGACAAAATCAATATTTTAAAACCCTTGGATCTTTTATCCCTTATATCCTCAATAAGCAAATCCATTTGACCATGGTAATTATTAAGGGTGATTTGTGAAAAATTTATTATGGAAACAGGTAAAAATGTTTTAACCGCCTTGGCGATAGGATCCAATATAATACTTTCCCTATCTTTGAGTTTTTCAGTTAGCTGAGATCTATCAATCAGCATTTTGCTCTGTTTAAGCAATATATTCCCTCTTTGCAAAAAACTCTTATAGTTTTCTTCAAACTCAAAATATACGCTATTTAATTTACCTTCACACCTTTGCACATCATCCATGACTATAAAATAATCCTTTACATAGTCTAAGAAAGTAGAAGGTTTATGATAGAAGTATGGTAAAAAGCTATCAATAGTTTCAAAATTCCAGCTTTGCTCAAGAGTCTCTAGATTCTTCTTTGTGATCTCCTTTATTCTCTTAACTGCTTCGTTGTCTTTTAATTTTTTTAGTTTTTCTGATACTACTGTCAAATCTTCTTGTATGCCTTTTTTTCCTATTTCAATTTTATCTTTATCAAGTATAATTTCTCTAGCAGGAAAAATTTCTATGCTATCTACTTTTTCAATACTTCTTTGAGATTCCAAATTAAAACTTCTAATAGACTCCACTTCATTCCCAAACAATTCCAACCTGTATGGTTCTTCCGAGATAGGAGAATAAATATCCATTATACCTCCTCTGATAGAAAATTGTCCTTTTGAGTCTACAACTTCACTTCTTTCATATCCACATTGAATTAGTTTTTCGGTAATATTTTTTAAATCCAGATTGTTTCCTACTGATACTTTAAATATGTAATCTCTATATAATTCCACAGGAATATACACAGAACTTAATGACTCCACACAAGTTATTATAATTTTTTTATGTGGATTTAATATTTCTCTTATTACTTTCAGCCTTTCCCATCTCAAATCTCCAGATATAGCATCTATATTATAGAATACCACCTCTTTAGCCGGAAAATAATATACTTGTGGTAAATAAAAGGATAAGTCTTCGTACAGCTTTCTAGCTTCTACATCACTGTGAGTGACAATTAAAACCGGTCTATCCAACGTTTCATATACTCCATATATTAAATAGCTTCTAGCAGATTCTGAAAGCCCATATACTCCTACTGGGAACTTCTTTCTGCCTATTTCATTTATAATATTTTTAAACTTATTACTTTCTTTAATAGGTTTCATAAGCCCTTCTAATCTCATCTTAACAACCACCCTATAAATTTATTCATCCATTATAACTCAATGAAATTACTCACCATAATATTTATCTATAAACTCTAACCCTAAACATCTTTAATTAAACGCACAACAACCGTCAATCTCTTTCTTTTAGAGAGATTATACGGTTCTTTCACCAAATTATTTTATTTATGTAGAAACCAATTAGATCCAGAGCTTCATTTACACAAACCTATAGGGTCAATCCATTAAATCTATTCATGGCTTCTTCTACACCACTTTTTAAAATACATTCTATCACTTCTTCACTAGCTGCTAAAACCTTTTCCATATGAATTCTGTCATCTTTGGAAAATTTACCCAAAACATGGGATATAAGCTGTCCTTCAGGCTGACCTACACCTATTTTTATCCTTAGAAATTGGTCTGTAGCTAAATTCAGTATTATATTTTTCACTCCATTATGTCCTCCTGCACTTCCATGAGTTCTTATCCTAAGTTTTCCAACGGGAATATCTATGTCATCGTGCATTATTATTATGTTATTGCTATCTATCTTATAAAAATTTACAGCTTCTATAACACTTTCTCCACTTAAATTCATATAAGTACTTGGTTTTAATAATATCACCCTGTTGTTTTCTATTATACCTTCTCCGCAAAGTCCCTTAAATCTTTTCCTATTTATAGGAATTTTATACTTATCGCTCAATAAGTTCACAGAATCAAATCCTATATTGTGTCTTGTATGTTCATATTTCGTACCTATATTTCCCAAACCAACTATCAAAAACATTAATTTGCTCCAATCCCAGTATTGATACCATAATTTAAACTTCTTTCTCTATTTATTTTATTTAATTTCAGATAAGGTTATTTCCGTTTCTATAACTTTCCCATCTCTCCAAATCTTACTCTGAATTTTTTCTCCAACTTTATATCCCTCTAATATAATTTCTACATCTGATATACTCTTTACTTTCTTTCCATCCAATTCTATTAATATATCCGTAGGTTTTATACCGGCAGCTGAAGCCCCACTATTCTTTTCCACTTGTTGAACATATATCCCCTGAATTTTATTATCCTGGGATATTACACTTTCCCCACCTATACCCAGATCAGGCCTTGAAACTTTGCCATTGCTCATAAGTGATTTTATTATATTCTTTGCTTCATTTATAGTTATGGCAAAACTCATTCCCTCTATATTAGAATCAGTCCCTAATTTCAAACTGTTTATGCCTATAACATCACCCTGTATATTACAAAGAGGTCCCCCGCTGTTTCCTGGATTCATAGCTGCATCTGTCTGAATAACCTTATATATAACTCCATTATACTCTATTTTTCTATTTAATGCACTTATTATACCCGCCGTAACTGAACCTGGAAATTCTCCACCTAGGGAATTTCCTATAGCAATTGCAATATCTCCCACCTTCACTTTAGAGGAATCACCCAATTTAACTATAGGAAGATTTTTTGCATTCACTTTTATTACAGCCAGATCCGATTTTTCATCCACACCAGCTACAGACGCATCCAGTATCTTCCCGCTGGACAGTTTAACCATAACTTTGTCTGCTCCCTGTATTACATGATAGTTTGTAACTATATATCCATTTGAGTCGATTATAATCCCAGATCCACTTCCTAAATCCTGTACTCCAAAATAATCTTCTGCCTTATTACTTATGCCTACTACTGCAGGGCTAACAGCTTCTGCCACTTCCGTTATGGAATTTTGTGATGTATTTTGCGAGTTAGTTTTACCAGTACTCTCATGTGACTCAACTACTACTTGATTATTAGGTGTATAAATTTTAGTGGCTTCCTTTTTGCTGCTCATATAGGCTCCGGATACACCTCCTGAAATGGCGGCCACCAATATAAAGCAAAATACTTTTCCCAGCCTTATCATATTTGATCTTCTTTTGCTATTTATAAATTTTATTTTTGCTTTATCGGATTCTACGTTCTCCCATGAAACATCCTTTATGTTATCATATCCGTTGTTATTATCCATTAAATACACCTCATAATATCTAAAATCTAGAGTTATTATAATAAAAAAGTTTTACACAAATATGAACAAAATAAAATAATTTGTTAAACTCTTTTTAAAGTAAAAGTGAACATAATTCCATTAGGTTTCTTGTTCTCAGCCCATATATCTTCACCTAATTGGGTAAGTATACTCCTTACAATGGGAAGTCCAAGCCCTGTACTTATCTTTGAAGTTCTGGATTTATCACGTTTGTAAAATCTATCCCATATATGTTTCATATCAGGCTCTGGTATACTGGAGCCATCATTATATATGGATGTAAATACTTTTTCACCCTTTATCTTGGTGAAAATTTTTATATTTCCATCCTCATTTACATATTTTATAGCATTGTCTACCAGGTTTGTAACCACCTGAGTTATTCTATCCTTATCTGCTGCTACATAGAGCTTATCATCTTCTAAAAGTACATCTACCTTAAGCCTTTTATCATTTATTCTAGTTTCAAATTTTATAACACATAATCTTACAACCTCATTTATATCCACTTTCTCTATTCTAAGCTTAAGCTGCCCTGATTCAATAGTTGATAAATCCAAAAGATCATTTACCAGCCTAGTTAGCCTCTGTATTTCAGAATAGGTCACAGATAGATAATAACTTTGTTTTTCTGCTGGAATAACACCATCAATCATTCCTCCAATAAAACCTTTTATAGATGTTATTGGAGATCTTATCTCGTGGGATACATTGGATATAAATTCTCTTCTGTTTTTTTCCACTTGTTCCAGAGAATCTGCCATACTGTTAAAAGATTTTGCAAGTTCCCCGATTTCGTCATTTGATTCAATTTCAACTCTTTTTTCAACCTCTCCTTTAGATATTTTATCTGCTGCATAATTAATTACCTTAAGTGGTTTTATTATTATCCTCTGAGATAAATAATAAATTACAACGCAGCATATTATAATAGCAAAAACTGCTGATATCCATATTATTTCATATACTCTTTTTAAAGGACCTCTTAACTCACTTATGGATGTATGCATCATTATAGCGCCTTTGAATACCTTATTTGAAAAAATTGGTACCTCAAAGGTATGTACTGGAGCTGTAAATATATTTGAATAAGTCTCTGTCTTGTCTACTGTTTTGTTTTCTCTAAGTTCCATTAAATCGCTAGTAACTATCTGCTTTGAGGTAGCTATCAACTTTTTATGTTCACTTCTTGATACGGAATATACATAACCATAGTTATCCACAAGCCATATATCTGCCGATAGATAATTTCCTATATAAGTTAAGGTTTCATTTATATCATCTGGTGTCAAATCCCCATCTAAATATTGAATTGCCCTATATTTTATGAATTGAGACTCTTTAAGTAATTCACTTTCCCTCTGTTCAAAATAATAACTTTCAAACCAATAGGATAAAAAAGCTGCTGTCATTACAAAACTTACTATAATAATTGCAATAAATGCAGCCATAAGTTTTGAAAATAAACCCTTTTTCATCTATTTCACCTCAAACTTATATCCCACACCCCATACTGTTTCTATTTGCCAGCTAAGTCCACCTTGAAGTTTTTCCCTAAGCCTTTTAATATGCACATCTACTGTTCTGGAATCTCCAGGATAATCATATCCCCAGACTTCACATAATAGCTGCTCTCTGGTAAATACCCTATTTTTATTGCTTGCTAAATAATATAGCAGTTCAAATTCCTTCGGGGGCATTTTTATTTCTTCGTTTTTATAAACAACCGTATATGAATTTATATCAATAGTCAACTGTTCAAATTTCAGCACCTCTTTACTGTCATTATCCACACTATATCTTCTCAGCACTGCTTTAATTCTAGCCAGCATCTCCTTTGCTTCAAAAGGTTTTACTATGTAATCATCCGCCCCGAGCTCAAGTCCTAAAACCTTATCAAAAGTTTCTCCCTTTGCAGTAAGCATAATTACAGGAGTTTCACATTCTTTTCGTATCCATTTAAGAACATCTATACCATCTATATTTGGAAGCATTATGTCCAGTAGTACTAAATCCGGTTTATACTCCAAAAATAATGTTTCTGCTGTTTTACCATCATTTGCAATTTGCGTTTTATATCCTGCACTTTCTAAATACATCTTTATTACTTCACAAATATTTTCGTCATCATCTACAATCAAAATCTTGCCTATTGAGCCCTCCATCATTATCCTCCTAATCAATCTTTTTTATCTATGTCATCTATATTATCTATTTATTATTATCAACTATATTTCCTAATTCATTACACTAATATTTATAATTTCTGATAATTATTTAAAAATTAACTGCTACATATATTAAATCTATCATATATTTTTATATAAATACTGTTCTCCTTTTAAAAGTTACAAATAAGTTACAAAATAAATCTATATTTTTAAAGAAGAGCATGTAGAAAATGGATTCTACATGCTCTTCTTCAGCTAATCTTCAAATAATTTACTTACTGAGATGTCTTCATATATTCTTCTTATGGCTTCTGCAAACACTGGAGCTATAGATAATATTTTAAATTTATCCAGCATTTTGCTTTCCGGTAGGTTTATTGTGTTTAACATTATCAACTCTTTTATGACAGAATTTTTTATTCTCTCTATTGCTGGTCCAGACAGCACGGCATGAGTACAACATGCATAAACCTCTTTTGCCCCTCTGTCCATAAGTGCTTGAGCGCCATTTGTTATGGTCCCAGCTGTATCTATCATGTCATCTACCAATATAGCAGTTTTACCTTTTACATCTCCAATTATATTCATTACTTCCGATACATTGGCTTTTGGTCTTCTCTTATCTATAATAGCTATGGTTGCATGAAGTTTATCTGCAAATTTTCTAGCTCTTGTTACGCTTCCAAGATCTGGGGAAACCACAACTATATCCTCTCTCTCATCAAATCCCTTTTGTATAAAATATTTTGCTAAAATAGGAGCTCCTAAAAGATGATCTAAAGGTATATTAAAATATCCCTGAATTTGTGCTGCATGAAGATCCATAGTAAGAACTCTATCCGCTCCAGCTGCTGTCAATATATCTGCTACAAGCTTTGCTGTAATTGGATCCCTTGCTTTAGCCTTTCTATCCTGCCTGGCATATCCATAATAAGGCATTACCGCAGTTATTCTCCCTGCAGATGCCCTCTTAAATGCATCAATCATAATCAAAAGTTCCATCAAATTATCATTTACAGGATCATTAGTAGATTGAACTATAAATACATCCATTCCTCTTACAGTTTCATTAATATCTACAGATATCTCTCCATCACTAAAAGTTGAAACTTTCGAATCTCCAACTGTAGCTCCCAAAATATTTGCTATTTCTTTAGCCAATTCAGGATGAGAGTTTCCCGCAAAAATCTTAATATTTTTACCATGGGTTATCATTGTGTAAAGCCCTCCTAAAATTTTATTTCTTTAATCCTTTTTTATATACCCAGCCTTCCTTATTCACTTGTTTGGCCCTGGCTATAGCAAGTGAACCTTCAGGCACTTCTTCTGTTATAGTGGATCCAGCTGCTATGTATGTATCATCATTTACCTTAACTGGTGACACTAGGTTAGTATTACATCCTATAAATGAATTATCTCCAATTAAAGTTTTATTTTTCACTTTGCCATCATAATTCACCACAACAGTTCCACAACCAAAATTACATCCTTTTCCCACCTTGGCATCACCTATGTATGTCAAATGAGATACTTTCGTTTTATCTCCAATAGTAGATTTCTTTATCTCTACAAAATCACCTATTTTAACGGATTTACCTATTACACTTTCAGGTCTTATATAAGCAAAAGGCCCTATAGTAACACTTTCACCTATTTTACTTTCCAATATCACCGAACTTTGCACTGTAACATTATTATCTATTAAACTGTCCTTTATACGGGAATTAGGATATAATATACAATTTTCTCCTATAGTAGTATCTCCCTGGAGCACATTTCCAGGATATATTATAGTATCCTTGCCTATTGTAACATCTAAACCTATATAAGTGGTGTCAGGATCAATAAGTGTAATTCCATTTTCCATATGTATCCTATTTATTCTATTTCTCATAACCTTTTCAGCTTCTGAAAGCTGTGTTCTGGAATTAACCCCCATAACTTCCTCAAAATTTACTGGAAGTGCACCTATTTTTTCTCCATTACTCTTTAATATTTCTATAATATCCGTTAGATAATACTCGCCTTGAGCATTATCATTACGTAATTTATTTAAGCTTTCAACAAGACTCTTTATATGGAAGCAATACATTCCTGAATTTATTTCATTAACTTTTAATTCTTCCGCTGAACAATCTTTATGTTCAACTATCTTGAGTACTTCTCCGTTTTTCTCCCTTATAATTCTTCCATATCCAGTAGGATCATTTACTATAGATGTCAATATAGTAGCTTTGTATTTACCATTATTGTGAAAACTCAACATGTTTTTTATAGTAGTCGCTTTTATTAAAGGTGAGTCTCCCGTAAATATAACTACTGTCCCTTCTTTGTGCCTTAAAAAATCGTCAGCACACAAAACCGCATGTCCTGTGCCTAATTGCCTATCCTGAAAAGAATACTTTACATTTCTGCTCTCAGTAACTGTTTTTACTCGTTCTGCTCCATTTCCAATCACAACATTTATATCCTCTATTTGTGCTTTTTTTACAACATCAATAACTATGTTCACCATTTCTCTTCCACAGATCTTATGCAATACCTTAGGGGTAGAAGATTTCATTCTTTTCCCTTCGCCAGCCGCTAATATTATAGCACAATTATACATTTTAACACCTCTTCGTGGTATAAATCCACTTTTTTCTACACTATATTATTAAAACATCCTATAATATTATATTTTATATGAAAATTATTTGCAACCTTATAGGTAATTTTCGGAATAGTGATTAAAAAAGTATTTTTCAAATATATTTAAATGCAAAAAAGATGGAGGAATAATAAAAAGGAGTAAAATACTCCCTTTTATTATTCCTCCGTCTTTTGCTCGGTAGCAATTTCCTCACTTTTCACTTTTTCGTACTCATCAAGAATGGCTTTTTGTATTTTCTCCCTTGTTTGAGTATTTATTGGGTGAGCAATGTCTTTAAATTCCCCATCAGGAGTTTTCCTGCTTGGCATTGCTATAAAAAGACCGTTTTGTCCCTCTATAACTTTTATATCGTGAACTACGAATTCGTTATCGAAGGTTACTGAAACAATAGCTTTCATCTTACCCTCGGCAGCAATTTTTCTTACCCTAACGTCTGTAATTTGCATATAAATCCACCTCCAAGATGCTTATGTATATACTATTCTCTATATTTTATATTTTTCCTTCTTATTTTATTAAAAACTAATAAAATTTTTTGAAAATTTTATTAGTTAAACATTTGTGAAGGAGATAATGAGGCATTCCCATTTTCATCAATACCTTTAAAATCCACTATTGATACATAATTTTGCACTAACTTCTTAGGAATTCCTACATTATCTATTAGAAATCCTATGCCTAAAAGTTCACTTTCAAATTCTTTTAAAAGATCAATTATACCCATGGCAGTTCCCCCTGCCTTCATAAAGTCATCAATAAAGATACATCTGCTTCCTTTTTTTAATGCCTTTTTAGATAATGACATATTTTGAATTCTCCCTGTAGAACCTGATACATAATTTATAGTTAAAGTAGATCCTTCTGTAAACTTTGTTTCTCTCCTTACAACTACAAGTTGAACTCCAAGCATTCTAGCAACTTCATAAGCTAATGGTATTCCCTTTGTTTCCACTGTAACTACGCAATCGATACCTTTTTCTATAAAAATAGATGCTAAAATCACTCCTGCCGTATGTATTATCTTAGGATTAAACATTATATCTGTCATATATAAAAAATTGCCTGGTATTATTCTTTCTCTATTTTTCAAAATAATACATAACTTTTCAGCAAATTTTCTAGTCTTTTCAGGAGATATCCCACATATATATTTGATCCCACCTGCTGCTCCTGCCACAGTGTCCATTCTCCCCATATTTAATTTACTTAAAGTGTCTTTAATTACCACTATATCTTCGCTTATTGTTGATTTAGCAGTATTAAACATCTCAGTAAAATTATTTAAACCCATTATCTTATTGGGATTTTCAAGTAATACTTTTGTTATTGCCGCTATTCTATGATTTCTACTAAATTTTTGCATTTTATCACCTATCTACATGATCTTACGAATGATATTCTAAGATCTTATTCTATTATTCATATTGTATTCTAAAAGTTGTTTTTAATCAATACTTATTTATCATAACCTTTATCCATGAAACATCCCTATGAATAAATCATATTTTATCATAGAAATATAATTTTCTTGTGTTTTTTAACTAATTTTTGTATATAATTATTGATAGGTTAGTTAATATGAAGGAGTGATTTGATTTGTCATTTGATTTTATAAAAAATAAAAAAGTACACTTTATAGGTATAGGTGGAATAAGCATGAGTGGTCTGGCTGAAATTTTACTTGAAAAGGGATTTAAGGTGTCAGGTTCTGACATTAAGGCTTCCCCTACAACAGATAAGTTAAAATCAATAGGTGCTCAAATATATATAGGCCAAGTTGCTGAAAATATAACTCCAGATATAGATTTAGTCGTATATACTGCTGCCATCTCCAAAGATAATGAGGAACTTTTAAAAGCTAAGGCTCTAAATATTTCCTTGATGACCAGGGCAGAATTTTTAGGGAGTATAATGAAAGGTCACAAATACAATGTAGCAGTATCCGGAACCCATGGCAAAACCACTACTACCTCTATGTTATCCTCTATAACACTCAATGCCAATTTAGATCCCACTATACTAGTAGGAGGCAATCTGGATATCATAAATGGAAATGTTAGAATAGGAAATAGTCCATATTTTATTACAGAAGCTTGTGAATACAAGGAATCCTTTTTAAAATTTTTTCCATTTATAGGTGTAATCTTAAATATAGATGCTGACCACCTTGATTATTACAAAAACATAGATAATGTACAAAACGCCTTTGTAAAGTTTGCCAAGCTGATTCCTCATAATGGATACTTGGTATGCTGCGATGATGATAAAAGGATGGTAAAAGTAATATCTAATGTAAACTGCAATGTAATTACCTACGGAATAGATGGCGGCGACATTACAGCTGGGGACATATTTTTTGATGAAAAGGGATGTGCCTATTTTAAAGTATACAAGGATAATAAAGCTGTACTTTCCTTGCACCTAAACATTCCCGGCAAACACAATGTATTAAATGCTCTAGCCAGCATAGCTGTTTCCTTAATTTTAAATATATCAATGGAAGATATCAAAAAGGGCCTGGAAAGTTTTAAAGGCACTCATAGACGATTTGAAATTAAAGGTAAAAAAAATGGGGTAACAGTAGTAGATGATTACGCCCATCACCCTACTGAAATCAAAGCAACCTTAAGTGCTGCCCAAAACTATCCTCATAAAAGAATAGTTTGTGTTTTTCAGCCCCATACATTTTCAAGAACCATAAACTTATTTAAGGAATTTACTTCTGCTTTTGACAATGTAGATGAACTGATACTGGCAGATATATATCCTGCAAGGGAAAAGGATACTGGAGAAGTGAGCTCCGCTATGCTGGCCAAGGCTATTTCAAAAAGGGGAATAAAATGCAGCAATATTAAAGATTTTAATTCAATAGTTCAATATTTAAAAGATAACTTAAATGAAGGTGATTTATTTTTGACTATAGGAGCAGGAGATGTTTTTAAAGTAGGTGAAATGTACCTGCAATAAAACCATATCATCAAGTAATTCTAAGGCTCAGTTGGAGCTTGTTCATAAGGAATGTCTCCACTCGAACCTTAGAAGAACTTATCCAGAATCGTAACCTTGTTAACACCTCCACTTTACATAGTAGAGGTGTTAACAAGATCATGGGGTAAAATCTATAATTAGGTGTAAAACACTTCTAATAGGGTAATACTATAATTGATAAGCCATTGGAGGTGTTTTAATTTGAAAAACTTTTTAATATCTGCGTTAGTTGACATATTTTTAATTTTATTATCTTATTTTCTATTTGTAAAAATAATTAGCGGTCCTACAAGACACAAGTTATATGAAAAATTTTTTAGATCCTTTGCTAAATTTATAATTTACCTGTTTTTCACGACCTTACTTATAACAGGTTTAAGTGCACTAATACTATACAGGACCTCTTATATAGCTTATATAAACATAATATCTCCAGCATTAGTATCCATATTAGTCGGTTTTCTAATGTCTACAGTTCCTACAAGAGGTGAAGGTGATAATTCTAATATAACTGCAAAATAAAACATTACACCATATAAATTTTTACTGTGACGTTTATATAATATATGTTATAATATATTATATAAGCGGGGTGTAGCGCAGATGGTAGCGCGCTTGCTTCGGGAGCAAGAGGTCGCAGGTTCGAATCCTGTCACTCCGACCATTGATATAGATGGGTTTAACGTTATTTAAGTGTATTGATATTTTTAATAATACCCACCTTTTTCAAATTTATATTATATAAAGTTAAAAATCCTGGCCTAAAAATAAGCCGGGATTTTCTATATTTTAAATCAGGCTATTTTTTTATCATCTATTGTATTTATAGTTTTTATTACTTAACTTCAAATGTTATCCACATCTGTCGATAATATTTAAACAAAAAATATAACTCCAGCTTAATTTTAACTGGGGTTTTTACACATTATATATTAATATTGATTAATTACCAATAATAAAAATATGTTAGATTCTCTTATAAAACTATAATTGTGAATATATTTATAGTTTTGTAAGACACTAAATCTATAAAAATTATAAAAGTAGGTGAATAATATGATTGTCATATATCATGATGTTGGTGGAGCTCATTCTACGGCAGTAGCCGCCAATATACATATCAATAAACTCCCAATGGATAGAATACCAAGCAGAGAGGAGCTACTTGATTTATCAACCTTTGACAAGATTGAAAAAGATCAAATTGGTCATTTAATATATATTGGAGAAGATGAATTCAATGCAAAAATATATACACTTGCCAGGAAATATAATCCAAATATAGTAATACCTGCTATTACTGATATGTATTCTATTTTAAATGACAGCAATAATAAACTTTTTATTATTGATACCAAGCCAACTGTTAATTTACTTATGAATATAGGCGGATATGCTTCAAGAAAATTGCATTGGGTGAATTTTGGAAGGCCCATTGTAACAAAAGGAACTCAACAAGCTTATATGAATATAGTTAATATGGTTAAAGCTGTGAAAAATAATTTAAAAAATAAAAAGCACTAGGTATAAAATCCTTTTTTATATAAACATATCTGCTAAAGTAATATCTTTAAACACTTCTTTGATTTTCTAGCATAATTCTTTCTATATTGTATAAACTTTAATTACAGGAAGTAATTAATACCACAAATAAAGAGGTGTTTTCTATGTCAAGTAAACCATTAGTTCCAAACGCAAAAGAAAAATTATATAAACTTAAAATGGAAACTGCAAATCAATTAGGAATTAATTTAAATAAAAAATATATTGCAGATTTGACCTCAAAAGAGGCTGGAGAAAAAGGTGGACCCATAGGTGGGAATATGGTTAAAAAAATAGTCAAGGATTATGAGCAAAAATTACAGTGAGTCCGTGGTTAACTATTTTATATTATACAACCAAAGACTTTGCCTAAAACCCAGTGATCAAAAATAGTCTTTGGTTGTTTAGGCAATGCTAGTATAATTTCTAACATATACCTTTTTTATATATCCATGTAGTTTTCTATCATGCTGATAAACCCTCTATATAAAATTTTAAATTAAATTCATTATTTTAGATAATGGATGCCTATTTGCAATATAATTTTAAAATGGCATTATTAAATATATTAATAAGGAGGGTATCGTCATGTCCAATTTGATAATATTTTAATTCCACTCTAATTCCTAATATTTTCATTACATAGAAATACTTTATTATACGTTTACTTTCCTAAATATTTTTAATAATCGCAAATAGTGATTTGCTTCTCGTAAAGTGTGATCACCTAATAACGGTATTATTATGGATCTAATTTTACAATCTACCAGCCCTTGTGTACCTTGTGCTTTAAATTTACTTATTTCTATAGTTGCTTTGAGACTGTCATCTGTTACTTTTGAAATTGGTATTGTCTTGTCCATAGCTTCTTTCGCTTCTTCTGTCAATTTGTCAAACTCATTTCCAAAATTATTTGCAGTATTTATAAGTTCATTTTCAGTCGGATCAAGAAGTCCGCGAATAAATTTTGAATGTTCAGCCATAATTCTGTTCCAGAAAGCCTCTTGCTTATAAGCTTCCATTTCTAAGTTGATATTTTCACGATTTTGAAGTTTTTGAACCAACTTATAATAAAACTTTGCTTCTCTTAAAATGTGGTCTATAAGTAGAGGATAATTATTTGTAAATATCTTACATGACATGACTGCTGATAATATCCTAGTCTTAAACTCTGCTAGATCTGAAACCAACTCCATAGCTCTCTGGTTAAGCATAAATACTCTTTGTTCAAATGCGGAATTAACCCTCATTAAGTCATTACACATCAATGTTGATTCTGCATTTGTCAAATTAGTTGAAATGTTTACCCCTGTAAAATATGCTGAAGCCATTTCGGCTTTTAATGTAAATGGAGTTATTACTTCACCAGACTGCAATACACTACAGCTAACAACACCATTAGAAAGAACTACAGTATCTGCTAAAAGCTTATCAAACTCCATTCTAAAGGTATCTGCCTCAAGTATAAGGTTTGAGTCCCTTTGTGTAAAACCTGCTTCTAAAAAGAATGAATGTTCTTTCATAATTCTTGCAAAAAATAGATGTAATTCTAAGGATTGTCGTATAAATTCAATACTAGATGACATAATTCGCCTTTCTCGATAATAATAATTGCTTACGCCATCATTATATTAATTTTATGCGTGAAATGTTACTATTGAATAGCCATATCTATTAAAGCCCGTTTATCTTCACATAATTCTTTTATCCCTTTATATATTTCTATCAATTCATCAAAAGTGACAAATTTTATTTCTGGACCATCATAACCATTTTTAGTAAGATTTTTTTCATAGGAGCTTATACTTTATTCATCAATAAAGTTCATTAATTCTTTATTAAATTTATCTTTCTGATCATAGAATAGTCCATGCCCACTATATTTAAAAGGTATAAGTTTCGAATTCCCAATACTTTGTTTTTGTACTTCAGCTAGTGGAAATGGAACGACCCTATCGTGAATCCCATGGAGAATTAATGTTGGAACATTTATTTTCCTTAAATCAGAAAACAGTACTTCATCTATCCAAGTATTTGCAATAGCCGCAGTTGCCCACCCTGATGCCCTCAATCCCAATTGGAAAAACCACTCTGAGAAAGCTTGGGTTATATGCTGATAGAAAAATGTATCCCCAAAATCCTGAAGCATTTTAGGACGATCAGTATATGTTCCTTGAATAATTTGTAGAACAGTTTCTTTGTCTAAACCATATGGAAAATTAGGACGTTTAATAAGACTGGGAGCGGCGGCTGCAAAAAGAGCAAGCTTAGATACACCATATCCTCTATATCTGGACATATATCTAATAGCAATAGCTCCTCCCGTCGAATGACCTGCCAGTGTAAAACTGCTCAATTGTAATGCTCTAACCACATATCTAACGTCATCTGAAAGTCTATTATAATCATATCCTGTAAATGGTTTATCAGATTTCCCAAATCCCCTTTGATCTATACCAATACACCTATACCCCTTTTTAGGGAGCACATTAAATTGATACTCAAATAAATTATGATCTCCAGGCCAGCCGTGTAAAAATACTATTATTTTATTACCTTCAGGATTAAGATCTTCCACGTAAACTTTCACTCCTGGCTCCACCTCAATATAATATCCCATTAAAATTCCTCCAATATTGAATATTTATATTGGCATATTATTCCTATGAATATGATTTTGTGAACTATTAAGTCATTTCAAAAAATACCATATCACTCAATTTCGTCCTATTTAATTCGCAATTTTTCACTTTAAGAATTACTCTCTATCTCTCTAATCCTTTTCTAAAACTTTTAGACATTTATACAGCCTACTAATTAATTTCATTTTTCCATGACCTTTGAACATTCTTTATTCACTTATACCGTCGCTTAGCATATCTATAATTGTGAAAGGCGGTGATATTATGTCTTCCGTGACTGATAAAATTGTAAATTCAGTGCTCGATTCTTATAATTTTGAAGAAGTTTCTGATTTAACTAAAGAACAATTTTCTGAAATTCTTTCAAGAATATTAGATAACTCTCTAAGCAATAGAACTATCATTGGAAAAACACCAAAACCAAATCATCATCATAGAACACATCGGCATAGACATTAATCAGACGTTAACTGCTCTTGAACTTGCTCTTCAGGAGCAGCCTCTTTTTATTTTTCATTTATGTTAAGTACTTAGGTTCGAATCCTATCACTCCGACCAAAAACATTTTGTTAAAAACTGTAGAATGCAGAAATGTGTTCGACAGTTTTTATTTTATATGCTACGCTAGAATTAGTAGAAATTAATTTGTTGGTGGAATAACTAGAAGTGAAAGACACCGCTTTATTAGTTGTGGATGTTCAGGTGCTATTGATTCAGAAACACCCACTATATTCAACTAACTTCCCACGTTATTAGGTTGGAAGTTGCCGCATCAGGTTTGATGCGGCAGTTTTCAGGGTTCAGGTCAAATTTTTATGCTTTATAATATAGCCGTCTATGAAAGCTGGTGAGAAGCAATGAATGGGATTAATCACTTATGGATACTTATTTGTGCCTGTTTTGTCTTTTTCATGCAGGCTGGTTTTGTTTGTTATGAAGTAGGCTTTGTACAGTCCAAGAACGTTATCAGCGTAGCAATGGAGAATATAATTGCATTTGTAGTTGCAACTTTATCATTTTATTTTGTAGGATTTTCATTTATGTTCGGTATAAGCCATGCCGGTTTTATCGGTACTGACAATTGGCTGCTTTTAAATTTAAAAAGCAATTATGATTATGTTTTTGTATTCTACCAGCTGATGTTTGCCGGAACAGCTGTCACTATTTTTTCCGGAAGCATGTCCGAGAGAACAAAATTAAAAGCCCTGGTAATAGCATCCATTGTTGTAGGAGCTATTATTTACCCCATATATGGACATTGGGTATGGGGAGGCACTTACAGAAATCAGCTTACATTTTTGTCGAGATTCGGATATATAGATTATGCCGGTGCTACCGTAGTCCACTCAACCGCAGGATGGATAGCCCTGGCAGGGACAATTATTGTTGGAGCAAGAAAGGGCCGATGGGATGAAAATGGGAATCCTAAAAGACTTGGCCGATCCAATATCCCATTTGCAACACTCGGAACCTTTATATTATGGTTTAGTTGGTTTGGTTTTAATGGAGGCAATCTTTTAAAATTTGATGACAAAATAGGCTTGATATTGCTGAATACGAATATCTCAGCATCGGCAGGCGTAGTCGGAGCAGTTGTTACTACCTTTTTGATTGCCAAGGATCAAAGCTTTATG
The DNA here is from genome assembly GCF_041205085.1 of Clostridium moutaii. NCBI lineage: Bacteria > Bacillati > Bacillota > Clostridia > Eubacteriales > Clostridiaceae > Clostridium > Clostridium moutaii. The sequence continues at coordinate 123,675 of NZ_JBGEWD010000010.1, read as the reverse complement.
GAAGCTATTTTCAACGGAGCCCTTGGAGGGTTGGTAGCGATTACAGCGGGATCGGACATTCTAACTCCTATGCAAGCTATTATTGTAGGATTAATTACAGGATCAGTTGTAGTTCTGGGAAGTTTACTGTTGTTAAAGCTAAAGATTGACGATGCTGTGAATGCAATACCCATACATGCTTTTGGAGGAGTCAGCGGAGCATTTCTCTGCAGTCTTTTTGCCTCACCGGAGTATTTGAACCTTCCGTCAAGGATTCAGCAAATTATGGTGCAGCTTTTGGGAATTACAGTTAATTTTGTTTGGTCATTTGGGGCCGGTCTGCTAATGTTCTATATAATTAATAAGACAATTGGCTTGAGGGTTTCCAACGAAGAAGAGGAAAAGGGGCTTAACATTGTGGAGTTTTCTGATGTTTACTCCTGGATCCATTATCTTGAAGAGGAGCATTATGAGAACCTGACACAGGATCTGTACCAAAAAATCCGCCAACAAAACATTGTGTTGAAGCGTCAGGCAAATATGCTGGTTGTCACCCAGGAGAGAGAAAGAGAGAAAATTGCCCGCGACCTTCATGATGGTGTGGGACAATCACTTGTGGCCTTAAAAATCAATCTTGGCTTAATTCAGAGCAAAACAGAGAACGAAGCTTTAAAAGGTCATGCTGATAGAACCATAAAGCTGGTGGAAAACACCATTGAAGAAATGAGAAATGTTATCTACAACATAAAACCTGTTGAATTAAAAAGAGATGGACTTACAAAAAGTATAATAAGCCTTTGCAATAAATTGGAAAACTTAAGCAATATAAAATTCAACTGCAATATTGCCAATGACTTGCCGGAATGGAATGAAACTGAAAAGTTAAATATATATAGAATCGTTCAGGAGTGCCTTACTAATATCATCAAACATTCCGGCGCTGCTGAAACAGATATAAACATGCTTACACTCAATAACAGACTGCTTTTAATAAGGATAATTGATAATGGTCGGGGATTTGCTGTTAAAAATGTAAACTCCGGTCTGGGGTTAACTGCAATCAGGGAAAGGGCGGCTATGCTGAATGCCAAAATAATGATTGACAGTGAAGAAGGCCAGGGAACAAGAATTATACTGGAGGTTCCGTATGAAAAAAATTAAAGTATTTATAGCTGACGATCACAAAATCTTAAGAGAATCCCTTGTTATTCTGCTTGCGCAGCATGAAAATATAGAGGTTATTGGCGAGGCTGCCAATGGGCAGGAGGCTTACGGAAAAATTATGAAGTTAAAGCCTGATATCGCTATCCTTGACATATCCATACCTCAGTTGAATGGGCTTGATTTGGCTGCCAAGTTGAAACAGGAAACATCATATATAAAAATTATCATTTTGACTATGCATAAAAATGAAGATCTTATCACAAGAGCCCTTTGCATGGGTGTGGAGGGTTATGTTCTTAAAGATAATGCTCTGGAGGAACTCATCAAATGTATCGAAACTGTTTATGATAATAAGATTTTTTTATCTCATAATTTTACTCAGTTGATAGTAGATGGCTTTATAAAGAGCCGTCAGAATAAAAACAGTTTACAGACAGAAGCTCTATCTGCAAGAGAACGCGAGATCCTTCAGCTGCTGGCTGAAGGCAAATCCAACAAGGCTATTTCCATTATTCTTAATTTAAGTATAAAAACAGTTGAAACACATAGAGCAAATATTATGCGCAAAATGGATTTTAATAATATTGTAGATCTTGTATTATATGCTGTAAGAAATCATATCATCGAGCCATGAATTATTGTTTTATTATTTAAAAGCTACAGCTTAATTGATAAAATGATACGGTTTAATTTACGTAATAATACGGTATTTCCTGTATGTATTTTTCCCTTCTCATAACCTATCATGGAATTGAAATAATAATTTATGGGGGGAAATATAAATGATTAATTCGGGAGATACCGCATTTATGCTAATAAGCGCTGCATTAGTGTGTCTAATGACACCCGGGCTTGCATTTTTTTATGGCGGCCTTGTTAGAAAGAAAAATGTATTGACAATCATGACGCAAATCTTTATTTCAATAGGGATAGTCAGTGCAATATGGTTTTTGTGCGGATTTAGTTTGGCTTTCGGGCCTGATGTAAAAGGAATTATAGGCAATATGCATTATGCATTTCTAAATGGCGTGGGAATGCTTCCAAACCATATATATGGGCATACAATTCCTTTCATGGTTTTTTTTATTTATCAACAGATGTTTGCAATTGTCACACCTGCTTTGATTACAGGAGCCTTTGCCGATAGAGTCAATTTCAAAAGTTATCTGATTTTCAGTGTTGCATGGAGTTTCCTTGTCTATATACCCCTTGTTCACTGGATATGGGGCGGAGGATTTTTGCAAAAATTGGGTGTAATCGATTTTGCAGGAGGTATTGTGGTGCATCTCAGTGCCGGTTTTGCCGCATGGGCTTCTGTATTTTTTATTGGGAAAAGGATAATACTTCCCAATGAAGACAATACACCTCACAATATTACTTATGTTGCTCTCGGCACCGGGCTTTTATGGTTCGGTTGGTTCGGTTTCAATGGAGGAGGTGCGCTGGCAGCCAACGGGACGGCAGCTGTGGCATTTGTAAATACAAATATTGCTGGCTCCATAGCTATGGTAACGTGGCTAATTATTTCATGGGTTCACAAAAAGCGTCCTAGCTTTATGGGAACATTAACAGGTGCTGTCGCCGGACTTGTTACGATAACACCTGCAGCAGGCTATGTTGAACCATGGGCTGCTGTGATTATAGGTCTGGCTGCAAGTACGGCATGCTATTTGGCAATACAGTTAAGAATGAAGTTGGGCTTGGATGATGCACTAGATGTATGGGGAATACATGGCGTAGGCGGTATGCTCGGTTCAATACTTTTAGGTGTATTTGCAGTAAAAAGCATTGGTGGGGTTGACGGCTGGATAGCAGGAAACTTTAATCAATTCATAATTCAGCTTTTTGCGGTAGTTATTACTGCTGCATACTCTTTCATTGTAACCTTTGTATTATTAAAGGTGATCAATCATTTTGTGCCTGTAAGGGTTTCAAAGGAAGAAGAAATTATAGGATTGGATGACTCCATTTATAAAGAACATGCATATAATATGCTATCATTTAACCAGCACTCTAAAGTTCAGCCAATAGAAGCAGAAAAGTTAATTATGAAATGATATGCCTTATGGTGTACGGCTGTAAGACATGGCCCGAGCTTTCATCTGTTAAAAGTAACTTGTTTTACATCTTAAAAAGCAGTATTTTTACCTAACTTCCCAATGATTAAGTACTTGTTGTTTTCTGCAGTGATGTACAAGCTTTATTGATTATACTTAAAGTTTGTACATTGCCATAAATTCTAAACTTTCGGGTACCCCGAAGCTGAAGCCGTAATATCAACTGTCATTATATTAATCAAAGCAACGTCATTAGCTGTGGGAATTTATGATTATAGACCTGGTTAAAAGTACGAATGCTGCTTTGCAATATCGTTAAGAATGAAGCAGACTGGGTCTCCTTTATTTTTGTTAAAAATCTAATAATTTCTTCTTCCCAATTTATTAATCTTAACATTTACATTTACCTTGATTTCCGAATTACATATTATTTTGTTCCAATCATTCCCACTTTGTCTGCCATACTTTGCTGCAGCAACCATCCCTAACTGTAGGCAATCCACTTTGCATTCATTTTTCATCTTAATAATGAAATCATTGCATTTGTCCGTAATTTCTTCAGACATTTCCTTATTGAATTGTTCATTTTTTTCAGGGTGATTTTCTAAGTCCTTATAAATAGTATTTTGTATTAAATCTCCCTCTAAATTAATATCTATAATAAACTTATATTTGTCTCCCTTCTTAATGCAAGATACCTTCCTCTTAGATTTAGCATAATAGTCAACATATGTCTGAGGAGATTTTTGTATTGTAAGAATACCATTAACATTATTTTCTCTCATTATATTCATAATTCTAAGTTCATCAATACCAATTTTTGAAACCATTTTATCCTTATCAAATAAAGCCATTCCAGTAATTTTAATTTCATTATTCAATACTTCTATATAAGGTAATACTACATTACATCCTTCACTGTCAACTGATGAAAATAAATCCATAATTTTATAGTCATTTGAAAAGAAATTATAAAATACGGAATTCCTAATCAATCCTTCTATAAAGTCTGCAGAGCTGGGGTAACCCTTTAAATTCATACCAAGTATATCTGATGCCTTTCCTTTACATACTGCAACATATTCAGTATCATTTGAATAAGGATTTCTAAATAGAATATCTATCCAATTCTTTAAACCATAAAGAGCCTGCTGCTCACTTATAATTAATACCTTTTCCAGCCCCAATAAATTTTGCTTATCGTCAGCTAATTGCCTGTTCTGTCTCGTTTGCCCTATAGTCTGTGCGATTCCAGTTCTTAAAATACTTTCTATTTTTCCTTCATGTTCAAATAGATATACGGACATGGGCACAATATGTTCCACTTCACCATTCTTTATGACAAGATCCGCTCCCAGCCCTGAAATAGCATCTAAGTCTTCTATTGGCTGCTGTTGATTTAATCCAGTGGAAAAAAGAACAGTAATTATAATACATATTAAGGCTATACCTATAAATTTCTTTGTATTTTTTTTCATTTTAATTATCCTTTTTCATACAAACTATTAATATTATTGATGTTATATATGCTATATTAAACAAAGTATACTTAGGAATAATATAGCTCAAAAAACCTTGTCTTATTATAGAATTCCTATATTGAAGAGATAAATAAATCATTAAAGGATAAATAGCATAAATAATTTTCTTTATTCCTATGTTATTGAAAAAATCCTTTAAAATAAATGCTGTTGCAAAATAACTATTAGATATGGTTTTGCAAATGATAGTTGACCATAAAATAATAAATATAAAGCTAAAGTTATTTATTACAGGTATTTCTATAGTTTTAGGCACCATACTCACAGACCATTGTGTTTTTGGAATAATATCTATTCCCAAATAATAAATAGTGACAAATGTACTCCAGCAATAAATTATTGCTGTTATCATAACGCCTAACAGAGATACTCTCATAATCCTTGTCTTATCGGTTATATATGGATAGATTAAAAGTATTATCTCAACTCCTCCATAGGCGAAAGCAGAATGTTTACTTGCTCTTATAATATTTAAAACTCCGGAACCCAATATAGGGCATATATTCAAATATGTTCCCTTGGATAATGCTGTAGTAAGAATTAAAGATAATAAAACAGTATATAAAAACATTAATTCATTTACTCTTGCTAAAACCTTTAATCCTTTTATTGAGGTATATGCAGCTAAAAAAAATAACGCTATCAATATTTTTAGTGTACTTAAGAAACTCACCACTAAAGTCTCCAATACCATGGAAATTTCAATAGCTACAGCTGTGGCAAACAACACAAAATATAATAAAAAAATTAGATTTAGCACATTCCCGAAAAACTTTCCAAAGCATTTCCTGCTCAAACTCAAAATATTTTTCTCAGGATATCTTTTGCATAGTAATGAAGCAATAATAACTATATATAATGGATATACACCGCCAATAACTGCTGATATCCATGCATCCTGTTTTGCAATATTAATCAAATCATTTGGTAGTGATAATATTCCTATACCAATCATAGACCCAATAAGTAAAAAGGTAACCTGTAATGGCGTTATAACATTATTTCCTACCTTATTCATCTTTTTTCCTCCAGAACTTATTTTTAAAATCAGTTTGCCTTATTGGATTGTTATTTGGTATACTTTCCGGTCTTTTATTCATTTTCCATAAGGGAGCCCGAATAAATATATCTTTGAAATCACCATATTTATCTAAAGGGAAATATGGAACCCCAAAGCTGTCTAAGGAAAGAAGATATACAAATAAAAAATACCAACCTGAAATTAACCCAAAGGCACCTAAAAAGTTTGTTAAAAAAAGAAAGGGAAATCTCAAAAGCCTTATTGAAATTGACATATCATAACTTGGCACAATAAAGGTCCCTATAGTTGCTACTCCGACTATTACCAGAGTAGCCGGGCTAACTAAATTGGCCTGAAGTGCAGCACTTCCAATGATAAATCCTCCCACAACACTTAACGTTTGACTAATTTTGCTTGGAAGCCTTAATCCTCCTTCTCTTAAAAATTCTATGACAACTTCCATGGATAATATTTCCAAAAAAGGTGATAGTGCTATATTTTTTCTGGATTGAATTATTGGTATTACAAACTTAATTGGAATGAGTTCCGCGTTATACCTAATTAAAGCTAAATAAATGGAAGGCAATAGTATGACAATAAATACACCCAATATACGTATACCTCTATTGAAGCAGCCTGCAATTGTTCTTTGAGAATAATCTTCTGAGGCCTGAAAAAATTCTACAAACAAAGCTGGTATTGTAAGGGCAAAAGGCGTGCCATCCATTAAAATGGCAATTTTTCCTTCCATAAGATTTGACTGTACAATATCCGGCCTTTGGCATGCATATACCTGAGGGAAAATTGAGTATGTATGCTCTTCAATATATTGTTCTATCATTCCATTGGAAGAAACAGTATCTATATCAATTGATGATATTCTATTTATAATGTCTGCAACTAAGTCCTTATCTGTAATATCATCTATATATATTACAGATATATCCTTTTGACAGCGTCTCCCCACAATAAGGTTTTCTATGACTAAGTTTTTATCCTTTAGTTCTCTTTTTATCAGACTTATATTTACCTGGAGACTTTCTACAAAGCCACTCTTTGGTCCCCTAACGCCTACTTCATCCAACGGTTCAGAAATTCTTCTATGCTCTCCTCCCATGGTATCTGCAATAATAAAATCATTTGCCTGGTATATAACAATAGCCGTTTTCCCTCTTTTAATACCCTTTGCAACTATTTCCATATCAGTTTCAATATCAACTTTAGACATTGAAATATACTTATTACAAAGATATTCACTGACCAGCTCTATACCACTTATATCTTCATTGACCTTATGCATCAAAGGGTTTAATATGTCCCTGTTTATAATGTTTTGATCCACCAATCCATCTTTATATAAAAGTATTGCCTCAACAGCATCCCCAGTTCCTATAAAAATTTTTCTGGTAACAATTTGCTGATTGTTTCCACATAATTCTAGTATAGAATTGATCTTATCATTTAACTCCATAATTGAATCACCCTTTATTGGTTATTATATTATTGTGTGTAAATAATATAATATTACTCCAAAATACACTCATTTCATTATCTACCGATTAAACCATATTGTACCTATATATCTATAGTTACTATTTTAATCTTAGGATTACCATGATAAGTGTTATTATGATATTATAGAATAGAATAAAATTTTCAATTATGTAAAAACTAAGGCAATATATGGTGATAAAAATATCAATATGGACTTTGAATTTATCAATAAACTAATTATACAAGGAGTTGTAATAATAACATGAAAGACCAATATAAGGATCTATTCAAATCTATAATAGATTCATATTATAATGGAAATTTTGAGGATAAAGTAAAACTTATTTTATCACAGAGTAAAATTGACAAACAGGACCTCTGCAAAATCATATCTTCACTATGTGGTACCGATGTAGACTGCAGTTCCAATTTCATAGAGGATTTAAAAAAAGCAATAAAATCTTACAGTTCGGATGGGAAAATAGTAAATAAAGTTAAACATTGCTCCATGGAATGCATAGATGAAAATGGCCAAACCCTGTGCCAGAAATCCTGCCCTTTTGATGCTATTTTAGTGAATACTGACAAAAATAGTATCTATATAGATAAAAACAAATGCACTGACTGCGGTTTTTGTGTAGAAGCTTGTCCTACTGGAGGCATAATGGATAAGGTTCAATTTCTTCCACTAGCCAACATATTAAAGAGTAATTCTCCAGTAATAGCTATAGTAGCTCCTGCTATAATAGGACAGTTTGGAGATAATGTATCCATGGATCAACTTAGAAGCGCTTTCAAAAAATTAGGATTTACAGATATGATTGAAGTAGCATTTTTTGCAGATATGCTTACTTTAAAGGAAGCCATAGAATTTGACAATTATGTAAAAGACGAAAAGGACTTTATGATAACTTCCTGTTGTTGTCCTATGTGGGTTGGTATGTTAAAAAGGATTTATAATAACTTAATAAAATATGTATCCCCTTCTGTTTCTCCCATGGCTGCTGGAGGAAGAATACTGAAAAAATTAAACCCCAATTGCAAAGTGGTTTTTATAGGGCCCTGTATTGCTAAAAAGTCGGAAGCAAAAGAAAAGGATATAATTAATGACATAGACTTTGTATTGACCTTTTCTGAGGTAAAAGATATATTTGATACTCTTGATATATATCCTTATAAACTACAGGGGGAACCTTCTACGGAATATGCCTCCAGAGGGGGAAGGCTGTATGCTCGTACAGGTGGAGTATCAATTGCAGTAAGTGAAGCTGTAGAAAGAATTTTTCCAGAAAAATATAAATTATTCAAGGCAATCAAAGCAAGTGGAATAAAAGAATGCAAATCCATACTTACCAAGGCTCAAAATGGTGAAATAGAAGCTAATTTTATTGAAGGAATGGGCTGTATCGGCGGATGCGTTGGAGGTCCTAAGACACTTATACCAAAAGACCAAGGTAAAATGCATGTGGATAAATTTGCACAAGATTCTAAAATAAAAGTTTCTATAGACAGTGACTGCATGAACAAGATATTAGATATGATTGGTGTTCATTCCATAGAAGATTTCAAAGATGAAAACAAAATAAAATTATTAGAACGAAATTTTAATTAATACAGTATTTTATATTATACTTAAATATGAGGTGATTACTATGCTTGAAAATATCAGGGGGGCTATTTTCGACATGGATGGAACCCTTCTGGACTCTATGTGGTTATGGGAAAGTATTGATAGCGAATATTTAGATAAAAAAAATATACCTTTCACTATAGAGTTAAAGAATACTATTCAAAATATGACCTTTACTGAAACCGCAAAATATCTTAAAAACAAATTTAATCTAACTGAAAATATTGATGAAATACAAAAAGAGTGGTATACCATGGTTTTCAATAAATATTCTAATAACATTTGTTTAAAACCAGGTGCCAGAGATTTTTTACTTTTATTAAAAAAGAAAAAAATAAAAATAGCTCTTGCTACCAGCAATTATAGAAAGATAGCAGAAATAAGTTTAAAAAAAAATCAAATATACAATCTATTTGATTTGATAATAACCACAGAGGATACAACAAGAGGCAAAGCATTTCCTGATATATATCTTTTAGCTGCTGATAAATTAAATCTGGCTCCTAAGGATTGTGTTGTATTCGAGGACATCTTACCTGCCATTAAGGTAGCTAAATCCACAGGTATGACTGTAATTGGAGTACATGATACATATTCAGATTACCAATGGAAAGACATAATAGCTTGTGCAGATATGAATATATTTAAATATACCGACTTAATCAAGTGATTCTTGGACAGAGTGGAACTTTCTCATAAGAAATACTTTCTTCCATGGGATAAAATAACATAAGTTTTCATCTTTAAGGAATGTATTGAATATACTAGTATTAAAATAATAAATATGGAGAAATATAATGCTAGCTTTTTTATTCATAATACTTATAGTTTGCGCCTCTGTGATCTTATATAATTCTCAAAGTAAAATTTCATCACAAAGAAGGCAGATACTATCTTTAAAATATGAAAATGACAGTTTGAAATCAAGAATATCAAAACAGATCCCCAAGAAAATAAATGTAAAATATATTACTCCACAATCCGTAAATGCCATAGTCACTATAAAAAGCAATATATATCTGGCTCCTATTTTAAACTCAGCTATAATAAATACTTTAGAAAAGAACACCCATATAAGAATTCATGATAGCATTGAAATTATGAATGAGTTCTGGTATGAAGTTTCTCTTGTTGAAAACACCAGAATAAACTCTAAAGGATGGATAAAATCCAACTGTATAAAAGTAAATTTACCAAACTCCAATATTATATAACTGGAGTTTGGTAAGTAATAAATCTATGTTGCTTTATCATTTCTTTATACAGGGTTTATATATTCAACTATATACCTTTATTTTGAAAAATATATTCCCTGATATATTTTTTTATCCCTCATAGTCCTGTCAATTTCATTTAGGATCTCCCATTTTTTTAAGCTCCATTTAGGTCCTATGAGCAAATTTCTAGGTGAATCTCCAGTCAATCTATGAATCACCATATTAGGAGGAATAATGCATAATGCCGAACATACTATATCTATATATTCATCTTGTGTCATAAATTTTAGTTGACCCTTATTATATAAATCCACAAGGGGAGTATATTTCATTAAATGAAGTAAATGAAGTTTTACTCCCTGTATGTCTTGATTTGAAATATACTTTATTGTATTCATCATATCAACTTTATTTTCTCCGGGTAAACCCATTATTATATGGGTCACTACATCAATTCCTATTTCTCTAAGTGCATTTACAGCCTTCTCAAAAGTCTTTAATTTATACCCTCTATTTATTATTTCTGCCGTACAATCATTTGAAGTCTGAAGGCCAAATTCCACCCAGGTATAAATTTTCTTATTGAATTCCTGTAATAGATCCAACACTTCATATCCAAGGCAATCCGGTCTAGTAGCTATAGCCAGCGCTACCACCCCTCTTTGATTTATAGCCTCTTCATATTTCTCCCTAAGAACTTTTATCGGAGCATAAGTATTAGTGTAGGCCTGAAAATATGCTATATATTTTCCACATTTCCATTTTTTATTCATCATTTGTTTTATATCTTCAAATTGTTCAGTTATAGACTTTTCTCTATCCCCTGCAAAATCTCCAGCTCCTCTTTTACTGCAGAAAGCACATCCGTTTATACTTATGCTTCCATCTCTATTTGGACAAGAAAATCCTCCATCTAAGGATATTTTAAACACCTTGCATCCAAATTTTTTTCTCAAATAATAATTTAAGCTATAATATGCCTTATCTCCCCACTGCATTTCCAAACCGTATCCTCTCCATAATATAAGTATTGAAATCAACATACAGCAATTATATCACATTTTTACCACTTTAAAATTCTTTAAGTTCAATTCCCATTTTCCAATCATCTGGGGAAGTGCCTCTTTATTATTAATTTTAGATACAATATCAAAATTCAATATACCTGCATCAAAAGAAGAAAAAACCACATCTACTTTATCAAGAGGAAAATTTTCTTCAAATTTATAACTTATCATATCTCCGGAATCTGCCTTATAAACTCGTATGCAATGTCCTATATTATCATTGGTATATTGAACCGCAATAAATTTTTCATCTGGAGAGAAAGTCAAGAATTCAACTTTAGAATTTTTTAAAATATCCAAATCGGTTATATCTTTACCTATAGATTTACTTCCGCCTTGCTGGCCACCCTGTCCGCCGCCACTTGAGCCATCACCATCACTGCCACCTCCTCCACCTCCCTGCTGGCCCCCGGAATCTTGAGATTGTACTTGCATACTTTCATTTATTCTAATTATTCCTATATAGGAATCTTTGGAATAAGTAACTACCGCTAACCGATCGCCATCATAAGAAAAATTAATTATACCGAAATTAGTTTTTGGGACAGGGGTTTTATCTACATTTGCTTTATCATCTTTGCTAAATACATAATTGGGCATGCTTCTAATATCTGTTATTACACTTAAGCTTACATTATTTTGATTTCTCATTTTTAATTGATTTTTTTCAACAAATGCCTCTCTATCTTCCACATTATTGGTCTCATCAACCTTGTAATCATTGCCTTCCTTTATTATCTTTATGGAATACTCGTCTAAAGTTGCAAAGGGTTTACTTAAATCAGCTCTTGCGACCTTCATTTTTAGAATACCGGATTTTCCAACTTCACTGCTGTCAGTTAAGTTATACCCTAAAATCTGCAGGTTTTTATTTTCATCTTTATTAGATCCTTTTAAAAGATTCTTAGAATACATTTTCTTAGCATTTTCCATATCATTTTTCATAAGATACTTCATATACGTATCCGCTGTATTAGTAGCAGATTTCATGTCAAAACTTTCATTTATACTTTCCATATCATCTTTCTTACTCAAATTGCATCCAGATATTATACTGCAAAAAAAAATTATAAGCAGAATAAACTTAAATAGATTCTTTTTTTTCATGCATTTCCTGCTGCACACAGTTATCTATCCACAGTAGGAATTTCACCCCTTTCAAATTTATTTAACCCACTATATTATTTTATAAATTATATTTTTCCCCTAAATAAAATTTTAATTTATAATTCATTATTTTTATATGGCATTTATATACTTATATTAATAAGAATTTGTTCAAGGAGGGATATTTTTGAAAGAAAAAGTATTGTTAATTTTCCAGATATCTGCTGTTTTTATAGGCACAGTAGTTGGTGCAGGACTTGCATCTGGACAGGAAATAAGTCAATTTTTTACCCAGTATGGCTACAAAAGTTTTTTTGGTATATTACTTTGCTGTGTTATCTACATAATAATGTCTATTATAATAATCAACATAAGTATAAAATATAAATTAAACTCCTATGATGGCCTTATACTTTTAGTAAGTCCTGGATTTCTTGGTACAATTACTAATTTTTTAACTACTTTTTTTTTAATTGGTGGTTCTTCAATAATACTTGCTGGAAGTGGAGCTTTGATACATCAATATTTTGGTGTATCAAGATGGATAGGTATATTACTCATGGTTTTTATATCCATAATTATTTTATTTAGAGATACTAAAGGACTAATCGAAATAAATTCAGTAATAGTACCTTCTCTTATCCTTGTTATATCAACCTTATTTATACTTCATCTGGTTTTTTATAAAGGAGTAAATTTATCTTTTATAAAAGACATTTCTTATTCTAAAAATAACTGGCTTCTATCTTCATTAATATATTCAGGATTTAATATATTATGCTGTAGCGGTGTACTGGTTCCGCTTAGCCTTTCCATAGGCAAGAAAAAAAGCCTTATATCTGGCTCTGTTATAGGCTCTCTGGGACTTACAGCCCTAGCTCTTATAATAAATTTTTTGTTAATTCTAAACATACCTTATATATTTAAATATGAAATCCCTTTACTTTACATAGCTAACCGATTTGGCAAGGTACTTCAAACAATGCTCCTTTTTGTGATCTGGCTTGAAATGTTTTCCACAGAGGTATCGGATGTATATAGTGTGGGCAAAAACTTTCAAGAAATATTCAATATATCCTACAATAAATCCGTAATAATAATCATCCTGATTACTATTCCCATATCTCAAATTGGTTTTATAAATCTCATATCCTTTTTATACCCGGCATTTGGGATGGTCAGCTTTATATTTATAATACAATGCATAGCTTTTTATATAAAGGATCATGGAAAATAATGAAGATTTTCGGTGAATACCGAAAATCAACCAAAACTTTTAACTCTTAACTTAATTATAATTGATTTATCTTATGTCTTTTTATAAATTTTCCATATCCTTTTTTCCCTACAAACTGGCCATTCCGTGCAATTATCTCTCCCCGCACCATAGTTAAAACAGGATATCCTTTAACTTTAAAACCTTCGTACATTGTATAATCAACATTCTCATGAAGAATATCTTTAGTTATAGTAACTTCTTTATTAGCATCTATTAAAACCATATCTGCATCTGAGCCCACTGCAATATGTCCCTTTTTAGGATAAAGTCCTGAAATTTTAGCAGGAGCTGTTGAACATATATCAACAAATTTATTGATACTTATTCTCCCTTTTACAACACCTTCAGAAAACATAAGAGGTATCCTTTCCTCAATGCCAGGCCCCCCATTAGGGCAATCAGCAAAGCTATCTTTTCCAAACTGCTTTTCTCCCTTATAAAAAAATGGGCAGTGATCTGTGGCTACCGTTTGTATATATCCATCTTTAATTCCACTCCACAGTGCAGTTGAATCCTTTTCCTTTCTCAGAGGCGGGCTGAAAATATATTTAAGTCCATCAGGCTGCCTAAGTTTATCTTCCGTGAGAAAAAGATATTGGGGGCAAGTCTCTGCATATACCATTTGGCCCCTATCTCTTGCCATTTTAATATATTCCAGACCAATTTCCGTAGAAAGATGGACTATATAAAGAGGGGCATCTCCTGCAATTTTAGCAAGATTTATCATCCTGTTTACTGCCTCTCCTTCTACTTCAGTCGGCCTGCTTAACGCATGATATATGGGTTGTGTTTTTCCCTGTTTAATAAAGTATTCTTTAAGGTATTTTATAGAATCATTATTTTCACAATGTACGGCAGTAATCCCTCCCAGTTCTTTTTGCCTTTTCAAAAGTCTTAAGGCTTCATAATCACTTAATCTAAAATCATAGGTGAGATACATTTTAGAACTTGGGATTCCTTCTTCTATGACTAACTTTTTTAACTCTTCTAATCTATTATCGTCAATATGCTGGATAACACCATGAAATCCATAATCTATGACAGCCTTCCCATCTGCATAACCATGATAAACTTTTACCTGATGCATCAAGTCACAATCTTTGGGACCAAAGCCCATATGATCCACTATACATGTAGTTCCGCCACAAGCAGCTGCTACCGTACCTGTGTAAAAATCATCACTTGCTGTTACCTCACCAACATGAATATTGAGATGGGTATGTATGTCAATGCCACCTGGTATTACATATTTCCCCTCTGCGTCAATAACAACATCGGCCTTCTTTGGGATATTCAGACCAATTTCTGTTATTATTTCATCTTCCACATATATATCTCCCTTATATATATCTTCTGCTGTTACAATAACTCCATTTTTTATTAAAGTAGATATGTGTACCACCTCCTAAAATCATATACATGATTCTGATTATTTTTAATAAAAGCAAAAACCATTCCATGTCACAAAATCAAGTGATTCTTATGTGGGTTAAAGTCTACTCGTCAACAAGAAGTGCTTTTCTCCACCACACCTTAGAAGAACTTATCCAGTAATCACACTTTGAAAAAGCGGGATATTAGCAACGACAGCCATCAGACAAAAATAATCCTGTACTAGCTATATTTTAATCCTCTTTTATAAAAATTTCATTATCATATTAATAAAAAATTATCTTTTTGATAATGGAGAATATAATCTTTATCGTGAACTATACAATTAATACCCATTACCTTATAATTTATTTTGACAGGATAATATGCACTAGATATTGAAAGGAAGTGTTCTTTATGCTAAACTCTCTCGAAAGCTGCAAGTTATGTCAAAGAAATTGCAATGTAAACAGATTAAAAGGATATACTGGTTTTTGTAATGCTGGTAAAGCCATAAAAATAGCTAAAGTTTCCCTTCACAAATGGGAAGAACCCTGCATCTCAGGAAGTAACGGTTCAGGTACCATATTTTTCTCTCATTGTAATTTAAGATGTGTTTTTTGCCAGAATCACAGTATAAGTACTGGAAATATAGGCAAAGAAGTATCAATAGAAAGGCTCAGTGATATATTTTTAGAACAACAAAAAAGAGGTGCCCATAACATAAACTTAGTCACTCCAACTCATTATATACCTCAAATAATCCAGGCTCTTGACATAGCTAAATCAAGAGGACTAACTTTACCTATACTTTTTAACACCAATAGTTATCAAACCATAGATACATTAAAAGCTCTAAAGGGATATGTAGATGTATATCTTCCTGATCTAAAATATTTTAACGATAAGTACTCCATCAAATATTCCGACGCTCCAGGTTATTTTAGTTGTGCTTCAAAAGCTATAAAAGAAATGTACACTCAGGTAGGAAGTCCAAAGTTTAATAGTGATGGTTTAATAACAAAGGGTTTAATAATACGTCATCTTATGCTTCCAGGTTTATTGTTTGATTCAAAAAAAATAATAGACTATATTTATAATACCTTTGGAGATTCAGTATATATAAGCATTATGAATCAATATACTCCTATGTATCACTCTTATAAGTTTCCAGAGATAGATAAGGTTTTAAACCCCAAGCACTATAATTCTTTTATAAATTATTGTATTTCCCTTGGAATAAAAAATGCATTTATTCAAGAAAAGGGTACATGTTCTGAAAACTTTGTACCTGATTTTGATTTACAAGGAGTTTAATTTCTTTTATTTAAAAACTGGCTAAAAGAAATACTTAAATATTTATCTCTCAGTCAGTTTTTAAATTATCATATCTTGTATTTATCCAGTTCCAATTTAAAGGATTCTGTTATCTTTTTAAATTCTCCTATGCTAGTCATAAGATTTTTAATTTCATTTGTATAATTAGATACGTTGGCGCTCACTTCCTCGGAAGATGCTGAATTTTCCTCTGCAATGGCTGCTAAAGATTCCATATTATCATATATTCCGGATATAGAATCTGATTCCTCAGTCAACTTATTTATAGTTTTTATCATGGAAGATGCCACTTTTCCTATAGAAGTAGTTGCTTCATAATTTACATCTCTGACATTTTGAAGTTTGTTGCTTTCTCCCTGCAATATATCAAATTGTACTCCTATCTTTTCCACCAATGCCCTTATATCTTCTGTGAACTTGGCTAGATTGGAATTTATATCTTTCACCGCCTCTTGAGATTGTTCTGCCAGGTTTCTTATTTCTTCAGCTACCACTGCGAATCCCTTACCCTGTTCTCCTGCACGGGCAGCTTCAATAGACGCATTGAGGGCTAACAAATTAGTTTGTTCTGAAATTCCTGAAACTATAGAAACAATACCCGTAATATCCTTTGCCTTTGATTGAAGTTCAGAACCCTTATCCTTTACACCTTGAAAGCTTTCCAAAGTACTTAATATATTTTTGCTTGTATTGTCTACATTTTCATAACTATTATTTATCTTATCCATTGACTTTTCAAGTTCTAATTTATTGCTGTTTTCACTCTTTACTATACTCTTTAAATTTTGAATGTTGTCATTTAACACAGATACTACTTTTTCAGTATTCTCTGCTTGACTTACTGCACAATTTGCTACCTGTTCTACCACGTCAGATATCTCATTTGACGTATTATTCATAGAATTGGATATTTTATTTATATTAAACACAAATGTATTCATTTCATCAGTTACACCTTTAAACCCAACAAAGTCTGTTTTAACTGTCTTCTTATGTTCTTTTAGGAGATCATATATATGTTCAAAAAAGTCATTTGTTTCTATATCTCCATCCTCAATATAATCATTCCCATTAATTTTCTTTATGGTATCTATTATAATAGAGCGGGGTTTCATGAGAATGGAGCCCGATACATAGGCTCCTAAAAAAGCTATCAACGAAATCATTATAGATTTAAATAAATTATTTAACCCAAACATTGGAATAGACACTATTAAACATAGTATAAAACTA
Source organism: Clostridium moutaii (assembly GCF_041205085.1). Classification (NCBI taxonomy): domain Bacteria; kingdom Bacillati; phylum Bacillota; class Clostridia; order Eubacteriales; family Clostridiaceae; genus Clostridium; species Clostridium moutaii. Next base: position 106,177 of record NZ_JBGEWD010000010.1, on the reverse strand, counting down.
AATAACCCAATTTTTACTCCAATGTCTTTTATAAATCCAAGAGAAAGCAGTTTGCTAAAGACATAGTTTTTCTTATAATATATATTCCTATCAAAAGTAAATTTAAATCTTGCAGAATTATCTGTCTGATCAATTTTCTCTATTCCAAGTTTTTCTCCGAAAAACTTGGCACTTCCCTCTATCATTCCCATAAGGTAATCAAACATGCCTCTTTCAGACTTGTATTCAAATACAGCAGTTCTAGATGATATAGGATTTATTACTACAAGAGGTGGTTTTGCCCCTGGAAATTTTTTAGTCATAACTACATGTACATCAAACATTGATCTTAAAAATGAATACAAGTTTTCATGCTTAAAGAAAGCCGGATAATCTTTATAAAAAGCATTTATATTATCAAGTCCTATTTTTTTCCATAAAATTTTAATGTCTTCATTATTATCTTTTGCTATGATTTCAATTGCCCTTTTTATTTCTTCATCATTTATATTTTCAATTGGCGAAAATATTTTGGATGCTCCCCATCCAACTTTATCCATGGCAATATTGACAGTTTCATCACCATAAAGCTTTCTGCAAGTTCTCATCCACGTGGCAATCACAGTACCTTTCATCCCTTTATCCCCCTTGTTGGTTATTATGTGTACAAAACTCCTTTAATAGAACAATCTATTTATAACATAATCTCCACTTTATCTAACTTTGCAATCACCTTTAAATTTTTAATCTCAATGGTTTCAGTTCTTATAGTATTTTTACCGCTTATAAGAAGCATTTTATTAGAATCCAATTTTTTTATTTGTCTTAATTCCCTCTTTTCATCATATTCCACTAAATATATGGAATTGCTTTTTACTTCTCCAGTAATATGTGCAAAGGCTAAATCCCCCTTGTGTATTCTGAAACCTTCCATATCCTCGCTTTCTATTTTTAAATATAATACCTTATCCTGTGCATATCCTTCTATTTTATTTTCAACTAAAGGAAGCTGTTTGAATCCAATAGGACTATCCATTTTATATTTATAAACAGGTATTTTTTTTAGAACCGAGCCAAAAGCTTCATTCCAGATATCTTTCACCTTTTCATTTTTACTGGGCACTGGAGAAAATTTCTCCTTTTTTTCTTCTTGATATACCTGTTCTTCAAAAGACATGGTTATATCATTCATATCCTTACCTAAAATTTTTGAAATTCTATCAATTATTTCTTGATTAGCTATTTTTTTCCCCATTTCCACTTCATTGATAAACCCTTCAGAAACTCCTAACTTCTTAGCAAGCTTTTTTTGACTAATTCCCGATTCCATTCTTGCAGATTTTATTTTTTCTCCTATTCTACTCATTTTTCCCTCCCAATACCTCAGCTATATTGCATAATATAATTAATTTGACTTAATATTATGCTATTCAGAAACTTTATTATTTTTTTCAAACCATGCTCTCTCCTGTAAAAGGTGATCTAATAAATAATTGAAACTCCAATCAATAGAAGTTTCAGTTACCACAGCTAAAATAGGTCTTTCATTAACCTTGCTCTTTAATTCACTCATAATGCCGCTTATCTGCCTGTCAGTTAGATCATTGAATAATACTACTTTCTCTTGTACATCATAAAAGTTATCTTGCTCTTTTAAATTTCCTTCCAGTATATCCCTTATCTTAACTCCTGTCATATGATTTTTTATTACTTTAAAATTATCAACATTGAAGTTCTTACCTATTTTCTCTATAATTTTTTCAGTATTTTTGTCAAATCCATACATGAGTATAGTTCTATTGTTCTGGGAAGACATCCTCATCCATCCTTTCTCAGACTTCTAAAATCAATTTGCAAAGGTTACGAAAAAGCATCAATATACATAATAAAATCTTATAATTAATTTTCTGCCCTTAAAAGCTTATAACTTAATCCTATAATATCCTGACTATTCATAGAATTAAATATCTTTATATTTCCTACTCTATCTCTATTGTTAATTACAATATTATACTTAATCAACTGCCTTTTCAGCTGTTCTACAGTACCTTTGCTTCCATCTATTATTGGTACATCATCATCTAATACTTTAGATATGCTCTTCCTTATAAATGGATAATGAGTACAACCCAATACAACAGCTGCAATTCCATAATCCTTTAAAGGATCCAATTTCATCTTTAAATAATCCTCAATCTTTTTTCCTTCTATTATGCCCTGTTCGATAAGCTCAACAAGTCCTGGGCAAGGCAGTGGCTTTATTATTGAATTTTTATCATATTTTCTCATAAGGTTATTAAATTTCTTTTCTGATAATGTCATAGGAGTCGCCATTATCACTATTTTCCCTTTTCTATTAAATTCTACTGCTGGTTTTAAGGCTGGTTCTATACCTATTACTGGCATATACTTGCTATATCTTTTTCTTAAATCTATTATAGCTGCACTAGTAGCAGTATTGCATGCAATAACCAATGCTTTTATATTTTTCTTCAATAAAAATTCTACAGCATTAAATGTAAGTTCTTTTACTTGTTCTACATTCCTTACTCCGTAAGGAGCCCTCTTTGAATCTCCAAAATACACAAAATCCTCATTTGGTAAAACTTTAACAGCTTCTCTTAAAACACTTATGCCGCCTATTCCAGAATCAAAAAAACCAATTGGTCTGTCCTCTGACTCCACTTTATCACCTCATTAATTCTAATCAATAAATATTATTTTATTATATATATTATATATTATAGATTTAAAGTATACAAATTTTAAAACATCTGCATAAATATACATTATTTTTTTATTTTATACTCCTAATAAAATGCGAGGCACTTATATTTTAACAATATTGCAATTTCGACTATAAATTCCTTCAAAATATATTGACATATACACATATTAATTATAAAATCATATGTATATAAAATTTAAAAATATAAATTATAGATTTATTATGCACAATGATTAGAGTATTAATTTACTCTTCTAAACTATTTATAGGAGGGAAAACCATGTTAAAAGATCTGATCTATATAGTGCCTAAAGAAATGCACTCGGAAGAAAACTTAAAAAAAATCTTAACTTCCCATCCAGAAATAAAATTCGTATCCCTAATAGGTATAGACCTTTCTGGAAATGACACTGATGAAAAAATTCCCATTAAAATTCTCTTAGAGGATATAAACGCCTTTTTAAAGGGTGCAATCCAAACTGATGGCTCATCTGTAGTTCTTCCTGGAATCGCCAGTTTAAACAACGCAAAAGTAGACATGATATGTGACTTGGACGTAAACTGGTATGTAGAATATAATAAAGACAATGAAGATCCCGAAACGGAAAAACCCATCGGAACCCTGAGAATTCCCTGCTTTTTATATCATGAAAACAAAGCTGTAGATTCAAGATACACCTTAAAGAATTGTATACAACACTTCAAATCAAACCTTCTGAATTTATTCAAAGATCACCCGGATTCTCTATCTTCTTTTAACATAAAATATGAAGATATAGATGACGTAGTTGCCACCTGTGCAACTGAATTGGAATTTTGGGTGAAGACACCTAATAATGAAGCTGAAATTGAGGAACTTTCTACATCTCAAGTGCTTCAAGAACAATACTGGACAAGAACAAAAGGTGCTGTTAGAACAGCCTTAGAGCAAACTATTTTGACTATGGAACTATATGGTCTGGAACCGGAAATGGGTCATAAGGAAGTAGGCGGGGTAAAAGCTCAAATTGATGAATCTGGAAATTTCAATCACATAATGGAACAGTTGGAAATAGATTGGAAATATTCTACTGCTGTACAATGTGCTGACAATGAACTTCTTGTAAAAAGTATTGTCAAAGAAACCTTCAGAAATAATGGACTTGAAGTTACCTTCCTTGCTAAACCTATAGATGGAGTGGCTGGCAGTGGTGAACACACTCATATAGGATTAGCTCTGAAATTAAAAAATAATAAGAAAATAAATTTATTTTCTTCTACTAAAAATCACTTCTTAAGTGTTTTTGGATACTCTTCCGTAATGGGTATACTTAAAAATTATGAAGTTATTAATCCTTTTGTTTCCTCTACAACTGATTCGCTTAGAAGGCTAAAGCCAGGATTTGAGGCTCCAATTTGTATTGTGACCTCTATAGGACATTCTGTTGATTTACCTTCAAGGAATAGGACGGTACTTATAGGTGTTATAAGAGATCTTGTAAATCCTTTAGCCACAAGATTTGAACTCAGAGCTCCAAATCCACGCACCAATACTTACTTGGCTGTATCTGCAATATATATGGCCATAATGGATGGAATAAACTATGCTTTAAAAAATAATAAAACAGAAGATGATCTTTTATCTGAACTTTCTAAAAAACCTGGAGAAGAGGCAGATTATTTGGAAAAGGAAAGAGCCTATAGAACTGAAGAGAATATATTTGAGGATTTTACCGATGAAGAAAGAGAAAAATTCTTTGGTAAAGCTCCTGCAACTGTGTATGACAATCTCTCTGCTATTGATAAATATCCTGAAAAGAAAGCTGTATTAGTTAAGGATAATATATTGAATGACAAATTAATAAACAGTTTTAAACTTGGTGCTACAAAAAGATGGTTGATAGAAATAAATCACAGAATCATAAATGAATTCTGTAATGAAATAAGAAACTATAAAATGCTTCATTCTATAGATAAGGCACTGGATCTGGATGTAGCCAATTGGATGAAAATAGAAGAGTTGAGGTACTATTTAATGAAAGATTCCTATTCTAAAAAAAGTTTATTTTCAAGAATAAGAATTGCATCTGAAAACAAAAATTATGAGGAAGTTTCCAAACTTCAAATAGAAGCTGAAGAAAAGATGTCAGAATTAAGACATTTATACTCAGTATACAAAAAAAATTTGTTAGATATTTAATATAAAAAATGAGAGTAAGATTAAATCTTACTCTCATTTTTGTTAAATATTTAAAAGTCTTTTAAAGGGAAATTTTTTATTAGCATTTCTTTTTTATTATTTATTGGTTTCCAGAGTGCTATCCTATCAATTCTAGCCATTTTATGCACTTCTTCTCTTTTAACACTTTCACAAGCTGCTGAATATTCTTTAGAACTCCATTCTCTCATAGCATAATTGGTATTGGCCAACGAAATGTGTAAATCCCAATTATTTATATCTTTCCTAACATCAAATTTATACAATTTTAACTTTTCATTTATTTGTCTTGCCAATCTTATAATATATCCTTTGTTTTCTATCCTTAAATTCACAGATTTATAAGGAGGTTCAAAACAAATGGCCCCATTTATCTCAACTTTAAACTTTTTATATGGTTTTATTATTTCCGAAACAATTTTGTCAAATTTATCTACATCTGGATTTTCCACAACTTCAAGAGTTATATGTAAAACTGGCATATTTCTATACAACCTATATTTCCTACATATATTTTTTTGTATATGTTCAATATATGAATAAGAGTCCCTATCAAACAAGGCTACTAAATAGTACTTCATTATTTTATCAGTCCCCCAAATAATATTATAAATATATACTTCATTTATAATATTATATCACAGAATCACCATCTTCATAATGCTAAAAATTTTCAATAATTTTTAGTATATAAAACATCTAATAGTGAAAGACTATTATTGTTATAAAATTTATAAAAGAAGAGGTGTTATTATGAATACTAATCACAATAACAGTATTGGCTGCATAGTTAATGAATGTAAATACCATGCAAAGGATACCAATCATTGTACACTAGATAAAATACAAGTTACAAAACATGAGTCAATGGCAAAAGATGTTCAATGCACTGATTGTGGAAGCTTTATGAAAGACTAATTGCTTTAAGCTTTATCCATCTAAAATAGTATTACACATAAAATCCAGTTTTATTTTTATTAAAACTGGATTTTTACTTTTGGAAATAATTATTTTAACCTTCTACCCATATTTTTAAATTTTGTGTTAAAATAATATAAAATTATGATATAATAAATTTTGTGTAATATGAATTAAATTTTGAGATTTTCTAAACTTTATATAAATATAAATTTGTGATAAGGATGGATATATGAATGGATAAATTGGTAATTAACGGTGGAAATCCTCTTTCCGGTTCTATAGAAATTAATGGCGCAAAAAATGCTGCTGTTGCAATATTACCAGCCTCAATAATGGCTAGTAGTGGCATATGTTCAATTGATAATATTCCTAATATAGAAGATGTTCACTGTATAGAGAGAATTCTTGCAAGCTTAGGCTGCAAAATAAAAACAGGTAAAAATTCAGTAGTAATTGATAGCACTACTATAAATAGCATAGATGCAAATACTGACGACGTGAGAAAGATGAGAGCTTCCTATTACCTTATAGGTGCCTTGCTTGGCAGATTTAAAAAAGCCAGAGTTGAACTACCTGGGGGGTGCCCCATAGGCGTTAGACCTATAGATCAACATATAAAAGGTTTTGAGGCATTAGGTGCCAAAGTGGAAATCAAGCACGGATGTGTAGTAGTAAGGGCTGACAAATTAATTGGAACTAGTATATTTTTTGATGTAGTAAGTGTAGGCGCCACCATAAATGTGATGCTGGCTGCCACACTTGCCGAAGGTATAACTACTCTAGAGAACGTAGCAAAGGAACCTCATGTAGTAGATGTGGCAAATTTTTTAAACAGCATGGGAGCAAATATCAAGGGTGCCGGTACTGAGGCAATACGAATTGTAGGCGTAAAGGAACTGAAAGGATGTTCTTACAGCGTTATACCGGATCAGATAGAAGCAGGTACATATATGATTGCTGCCACAGCATGTGGGGGGGAGGTTGTCGTAGAAAATATTATACCTAAACATTTGGAGTCCATATCAGCAAAACTTATCGAAATGGGTGCCGAAATAACAGAGGATGGTGATTCCATAACTGTGAAATCTAATGGGAAGCTGAGGGGCGTAAATATTAAGACTCAGCCTTACCCTGGTTTCCCCACTGATGTACAACAACCTCTCAGTGCGCTTTTAACTGTAGCTAAAGGCAGAAGCATCATAAATGAAAGCATATGGGAAAGCAGATTTAAACATGTAGATGAACTAAAAAAGATGGGTGCTAATATCAAAGTTGAAGGTAGAACTGCAATTATAGATGGAGTAAATAAACTAAGTGGTGCTATAGTGAAAGCCACAGATCTAAGAGCTGGCGCGGCAATGGTAATAGCTGGCCTTATTGCAGAGGGTACTACTGAAGTCTTAAGTATTGAACATATTGATAGAGGATATCCAAATATAGAAGACAAATTCAAGGCCTTAGGTGCTGATATAAGAAGAGTATCTTATTCTAAATAATATTATGGGGAGTATTTTAATATGATTTTTTGTCCTTTGTACAGCGGCAGCAGTGGAAATAGTATATTTTTAGCATCTCATAGTGCTAAAATTTTAATAGACGCAGGTCTTTCCGGGAAAAGTATAGAAAAGGCTCTTGTAAAAATTGGTTACAATCCCAATGAAATAGATGCAATATTAGTTACCCATGAACACATTGATCATATTAAGGGAGTAGGTGTTTTATCTAGAAAATACAATATACCTATATATGCAAATTCTCTTACATGGAAGGCTATGATAAAGTGTATTGGCAAGATAAAGGAAAATAATATTAAAATAATTTCTAATAATTATATAAACATAAAAGACATGGATATAACAAGTTACTCTATATCTCATGATGCTGTAGATCCTTATGGCTATGCAATTAATTGCGGCAATAAAAGAGCCTGTGTAGCAACAGACTTAGGATTTATTTCAGAAAGAACTAAATCTATATTGAAAAATTCAGATGTATTACTTTTAGAAAGCAATCATGATGTAGAAATGCTAAAATTTGGTCCATATCCTTATGAGCTGAAAAGAAGAATTTTAAGTAAAATAGGTCATTTATCCAATGATGATTGTGGAAAAGCTATATTGGATATTTTAAATGGCAGATTTAAAAGGATTATCTTAGGACATTTAAGCAAGACAAACAATTATCCTGAGTTAGCCTACCAAACTGTAGTAACTACTTTAAACGAGGCTGGTGTTAAATTAAATATAGATGTAAATATATCTATGGCGAAACGTGATGGGCCTAGCAATTTTATAAATTTTTAATAAAAAGGTGATAAGATATGAAAAAAATCTTTAACATATTACTATGTTCTACAATTGCGTTTTCTAGCTTAACACTGACTGCCTGTGAAAAAAAAGATAACTTAAGCATGAACAATAAACAGAAAGAAAAAGATATAGTTCTTTCAAAAGAAAAAACTAATTTATTGGATTTAGATATTTATTTCAATTCTTCAGATAAATCAAATACTGTTGAAATGACAAAAGAAAGTAGAGTCATAAAAAAAGATGAGCTGTTAGCTGAAACAATAGTGAACGAATTAATAAAAGGTCCCTCTGTGAACAGCAAATTAACTCCTATACTTCCTAAAGATAGCAGGATTATAAGCATCTCAATAAAAGATAATATTGCTTATTTGGATCTAAGTAAAGAAGCTAATATCAAAATGACCTATACTAGAGAAGAAGCTTGTTTAAAGAGTATAATTTTTTCTCTTGAACAACTTCCTACTATAAAAAAAGTTAAAATTTTTATAGATAATAAGGACTCCAACGTTTGGGGAAACAATTTCAACTTGTCCAAACCCATTGGAAAAAGTGATATAGAACATTCAGGTAGAAACTAAATACTACTTATTTAAAATTTATTTTCAAACTTTGAGAGGAGGTACTGCTGCTAAAATATATGCAGCAGGATAAAATATGAATTTGTATAAAGAATGGACAGACATGGTAGTAAATTTTGTAAAGGAAAAAGGTGAAGCTGCTTTCTGGCGAGAATACGGTTCGATTGAAAAAAATATTTATATGGAAATATTATCTCAACATGACTCTACCATAAGTGGAACAATAAAAGATCTAGCTGAAAAATTTAAAACTTCATCAATATTTTTTACAGGATTTTTAGATGGAATAAATCAAAGTATTAAAAAACCTTTAGAATTAGAAAACTTGGAGGAAATCTCGACTATTGACATAGAGATTGATTTTGAAAAACTATACTATAACATGTTAGATGCAAAGGCTGATTACCTATATAAACTTCCCCAATGGAATTCTATCTTTTCGGAAGAAAAAAGAAGGGAAATTCATAAAAGCTGGGTTGCTTCTAAAACAATAATCAATAAAAACAAAATAGGTAGAAATGACCCCTGCCCATGTGGAAGTGGTAAAAAATATAAACATTGCTGCGGAAAAAATAATTAGTAAAAAATCCTTGCACAATTTAATTTGTGTAAGGATTTCATTATAGCTTAAAATTTGCCTCTAATATTTTTTCTATAAGCTGTATCTTCTAGCGGCAGCTTAGTTCTAAATTTCCCATCTAACTTGAAATAAGCTCCCTGAATCGCTGGTGCTGTGGGAATACAGGTTATTTCTCCTATTCCCTTGGCTCCGCATGCGAGGAAAGAATTATTACCCTGTATTATTATAGTTTCTATTTCTGGAACTTTTGGTGCTCTAAAAAGTCCTAAAGTCCCAAATTTAGCTGTAGGTACTGAATTTTTCAATGGATAATCCTCCGTAAGTGCATATCCAAGTCCCATTACAACTCCACCTTCTATCTGGCCTTCAATATTAGTTGGATTTATGGCCTTCCCTACATCGTGAGCAGCTATTATCTTTTCAACTACTCCTTTTTCATCTAAAACTGCTACTTGAGTTGCATAACCATATGCTACATGGCTTATAGGATTAGGTTTATCTGAATTTATTGGATCTGTAACTCCCGAATACTCTGCATAAAAATCCCTACCTTCCAACTCTTTGACTGATTTACTTTTCAAGGCTTTCTTAAGTTTTAACGCTACTAACCTAGTGGCTTCTCCTGTAAAAACAGTTTGCCTTGAGGCAGTAGTCGTACCTGAATCAGGTGTAATCTCAGTATCTGGAGAGTCCACTGTTACATCACATGGAGAGATACCTGCAGTTTCACAAAGTACTTGAGTAACCATAGTAGCAAGACCCTGGCCTATACAAGCTGCACTAGTTCTTATATGCACCTTACCATCTATTATAGTCAATCCACATCTACCTATATCCGGAAGTCCTACTCCTATACCACTGTTTTTAAAACAACTGGCTATTCCGGTATAAGGATATTTTTCATATTCATCTTTTACTGCCAGAAGAGTTTGTTTAAAAGCTACATCATCTCCTGCCACTTGCCCATTAGGAAGTACCTCACCTGGTTCAATGGCATTTTTATATCTGATCTCCCAAGGTGATATACCAACTTTTTGTGCCAGTAAATTCAAATTACATTCTATAGCAAAGACAGATTGGGTGACTCCAAATCCTCTAAAAGCCCCTCCTGGAGGATTATTTGTATACACTGCAGTTCCCTCAACCTCTACATTTTGATAATTATAAGGTCCTCCTGCATGTGTACAAGCTCTTTGAAGCACAGGTCCTCCAAGAGAGGCGTAGGCACCGGTATCAGATATAATCTTTGCTTTCAAAGCTGTTAAAATTCCTTTCTCATCACATGATGTTGTAAATTCCATTTCCATAGCATGTCTTTTAGGGTGTATAATGATACTTTCTCTACGACTTAAAGTGACTTTAACTGGTTTTTTAGTATACCAAGCTAGAAGAGCTGCATAATGTTGAACGCTCATATCTTCCTTTCCGCCAAATCCTCCACCAACATATTTGCTAATTACCCTCACTCTTTCAGGAGCCAAACCTAAGATATTGGAGATTTCCCTACGATCATCATATACTCCCTGTGTTCCGGTATACACTTTAACCCCATCACCATAAGGCATAGCCAGCGAGGACTCCGGCTCTAAAAAAGCATGTTCTGTAAAAGGTACTGAATACCTTTGGTTAACTACATACTTGGATTTTGATATAACTTCATCCGCATTGCCTCTTTTCAAGACTTCTCTTGAAAGTACATTCCCTTTAGGGTGCACCTTAGAAGCACCTTCTTCCATAGCTCTTTCCGGAGAAATCAATGGTTCTAATTCTTCATACTCCACCCGAATTAGATCTAGGGCTTTTTGTAAAGCTTCTTTGGTTTCTGCTGCAACTAAGGCAACAGAATCACCCAAATATCTGGTTTCTTCCCCCACTGCAATCATAACTGGCCAGTCACTTATTATATGACCTGAATATCTTTCGCCTGGTATATCCTTAGCTGTAAGCACTGCCTCAACACCAGGATACTTCTCAGCCTCAGTTGTATCTATCGACTTTACTAAAGCTCTAGGGTATTTACTTCTTAAAGCCGAGCCATATAACATTCCATCTACATACATGTCTCCTGCATATTGTGCTGTACCTAATGTTTTATTTCTTGCATCAACTCTGTATATTCGTTCTCCAACAAGTCCCTTAAAATTCCTTTTAGGGGGCTCAATTCTCTCTCTAAAAGCTTTTGCTGCCATACTTATAGCTTTTTCTATTTTTACATATCCAGTACATCTGCATATATTACCACTAATAGCTGTTTTTATATCTTTAGGCGTTGGATTCAAATTTTTGTTTATAAGGGATTTAGCACTTATAACCATTCCAGGAATACAGAATCCGCATTGTACTGCTCCAGCTTCGGAAAAGGCCCACGCAAATATTTCTTTTTCTCTCTGAGTGAACCCTTCAATAGTTGTTATATTTTTGCCTTCTACTTTAGACAAAGTAAATAGACATGCCCTTGCAGCCTTATGGTCGATTAATACCATACAAGCTCCACAGGCACCTTCACCACACCCATTTTTTACTGACGTCAACCTTTCATTATCTCTTAGATAATCTAATAGCTTTTTATCTTCATTTACAACCTTTTCAACTCCATTTAAAATGAACTTATACATATTATTCTCCTCTTTAACACCTTTAAAAAATATATCAAAATAAAATTTTATATATAAAAAGAGGAGTATAATTTTATACCTGCAATTGCTCTCCTCTTTTTAACATTCATTGCTGATTTTTCATTTCATAACTACTTATTATATATACAATCTCTATGGATTACAAACTCTGGTAGTCTCCATCCCATACTATCTTTCTATATTTATCTGGATCCGTATCACCCTCTGTACTAAATAAAAGTACTTTTGAATTTTCATCTAATCCTAATTCTTCCCTAAGTCCCTTTAAATCATCTCTTGTCATTATTGAGCATAAAAGACCTGTTGTAACAGCTCCTGATTCTCCTGAAATAACTTTATTATCTCCTCTCAATGGATTTCCAAGAACTCTCATTCCTTTGGCAGTAACCCAATCTGGACATGCTACAAATTCACTGCTATAAGACTTTAAAACTTCCCAGCCTATGGTATTTGCTTCTCCACAAGCAAGTCCTGCCATTATAGTTGGCATATCCCCACCAACTGACCTTACCTTTCCATCGTTTGCCACTGCAGATTTGTATAAACAAGCTGCTTCATCTGCTTCCACTACAACTGTTTTAGGGCAATCATCTCCAAATACAGAAGCAAAGAAACCCTGAACTGAACCCGCAAGGGATCCAACTCCAGCCTGTATGAATATATGAGTAGGTCTTTCAACTTTTAATTTTCTCAATTGCTCCAAAGCTTCCAGTGACATAGTTCCATAACCTTGCATTATCCATGTTGGTATTTTTTCATAACCTTCCCAGGCAGTATCCTGAACCATAACCCATCCATTTTTTTCAGCATTTTTATTAGCCAGTCTAACTGCATCGTCATAATTTAAATCAGTAATTGTAACATCTGCCCCTTCATTTTTTATGTTCTGAAAACGATTGTTAGATGAGCCTTTTGGCATGTATACAACTGATTTTTGTTTTAATTGAGACGCTGTCCATGCAACTCCACGTCCGTGATTTCCATCAGTAGCAGTTATAAAAGTTATTTCTCCCAGCTCTTTTCTTATTTTATCAGAGGTGATTTCTTTATAGCCTAGTTCTGAAATATCTTTATTAAGCCTTTGAGCCAAATAACTGCCCATTGAAAAAGATCCTCCAAGAACTTTAAATGCATTTAATCCAAAACGATAGGATTCATCTTTTACATATATACCACCTACTCCAATTTTCTTTGCCAGATTATCCAAATTAACTAAAGGCGTTTCTGAATATTGAGGGAAGCTTTCATGAAATTCTTTAACCCTTTTAATTTCATTTTGACTTAAAAATTCCACGGACTTTTTTTCCTCTACTTTAATAGTGTTTTTTTTCCATAATATTTTCTTATCCATTTTGTTTATGTCTCCTCTTCGCAATAACTTTTTTATATAACTTAAAATAAAAGCAATAATCATTCCATAACAATTTAAGAAGAACTTTATACAAATCCATACCTAAAATCCAACAGATCTAAACTGCAAAATACTTTAGAAAAAAAATATCAATTATCATTATGATATTTTTTTTCATAATGATAACTGATAAAAATTCACTTTATATTTTCTAACTTCCTGTACAGGGTTGCTATACCTATACCCAATTTTTTTGCCGCCCTTTGTTTACCTTTTGTATCGGATCCATATATGTCCAGAGCTCTTAATATATATTTTTTTTCAACTTCTTTAAGTGGTTCTATTAATTTACATGATGAATCATTGCCATCCAATTGTTCCTTATAATTCAATATAGTTTCAGGAAGCATATCCTCAGTCAAAACTCCACTTTCATCCGACATATTTATCATAAATTCTATAGTATTTTCTAATTCTCTTACATTGCCTGGCCAGGGATAGTTTATTAAAAACCGCTTTGCTTTATTATCAATAGTATGAATACAATTATTAAAAATATAATCATATTTTTCAATTATGTTCATAGCAAGCATTTCTATGTCTTCTTTCCTATACCTAAGTGGCGGTACCTCCATAGGTATAACATTAAGACGATAATACAGATCCTCTCTAAACTTATTTTCCCTTATAAGCTTTTTTAAATCTCTATTAGTAGCAGCTATAACACGTATATCCAAATTCATAAGCTGATTGGATCCTATTCTGACTATTTTTTTCTCTTGAATCACCCTTAATATTTTAACTTGTAAATACAAAGGCATATCTCCAATTTCATCTAAAAATATTATACCTCCATTGGCCAATTCAAACTTCCCTATTCTTCCCCTGGGATCTGCTCCACTGAAAGCACCTCTTGCATATCCAAACAATTCACTTTCCAAAAGAGTGTCTGGTATGGCTCCGCAATTTATTGCTATAAAAGGTTTGTCTCTCCTGTCACCTTCAGAATGTATAGCCTTAGCAATCAATTCTTTTCCTGTACCACTTTCTCCTGTTATAAGTACCGTTGATTTAGAAAAAGCCATTTTCTTTATTTTATCTTTTAATTTAATCATCAACTTGGACTTTCCTATAATATCATCAACTTTAATTTTCTGCGTTTTTGCCACTTTATACATCTCAGTCTTTAACTTTCGTATTTTATCAAATATAAATATCTTATCATAGAAAGGCAACCTCGGAGAAACTGGAATCAATTGTCCCATTAAATACAACTTTTTTCCATTCATTATGACTGTATACACTTCCGTACCTGCTATATACTCATTGGTAGCAGTTATCTGTATACTATGTTTAAATCTTCCCGAATTTACATCAAGCTGATCCATGGCACTACTGTTCATATGGACGATCTCATTTTTATCATTCATAACTACTACACCTTTATCCATAGAATCCATAATCTGCTTTAAAAGGTTTATCATCATATTGTTTCTCTTATTTTCAAAATGAGCATATACTTTAGAACTTATAAAATCTGCAATTTGTTCTAAAATTTCCAGATAAGATTTTATATTCTTTTTTACCCTGTGTTTTTGTTCATCATCTGAACATATAAATCCTATAACCCCAATAATCTTTTTTTCATAAATTATAGGCATAGACACCTGCATTTTCTCAATGCAATGTTTTCTATTATCACAGTTTTTACACAAAAAATTCTTACCCGGATTTTCTATTATTTGTCTTTCTCCAGTTTTCAAAACGTGATCATATACATACCCTTCTGTTGAAATATCTTCATCCGTCTTTTCACCATATATGCCTGTACCTGCAATTCTTAAAAAATTCTTATCCACTATTTCCACATCTACATTTATTGTATTTGAAATTATATTTGCATACTTAACAACTGTAGGTTGTATTTGTTTTAAAACAGAAGCTTCCCTCATACATTAATCCCTCGCAAATCTAAAAATCCCACTCCTATAGAGCAAAAATTATCAGTTTGATATGTATTTATACTAAAAATATAACTTAATTATATTATACACTATAGCAGTACTAAATTTATCAAATATATATGCAATTATCAGTTTGATAATAAAAATCTGTTAAAGGTCTTCTATAAAGTAGTTTTTCATAATTGTAAATTTATATTTACAATTTACCAACAACCCTTCATTTTATCTCAGCCTACCATGTATGATTCCCCATGTTAATAGTTAAATACAGTATTTTGGGTATACTTATTGCTTATAATTAATAAAAATCAAAATATACATTTACCATGCTGATAATCGGGGTGTTAAAAATATTGTTGAAAGATTTATTAAATGTATATAAAAATTGTGTTGTATCAATAGTTGGAGCTGGAGGCAAAACCTCTTTTATGTTTAATTTGGCACAAGAACTTAAACCGGACAATAAAGTATTATTATCTACTACTACAAAAATTTATGTTCCTACTATAAAACAGTATGACTTTATGTCCATTGGTAAAAAAAACTTTCTGCGTTGCTGTACATCTTCTAAAAAAGGTATTTATATTTACGGCAATGCTATAAATAATGAGACAAAAATAACAGGACTGAATGAAGAAGTATTGCTAAAAAAGCTTTATGATTTTGACTATATACTAATAGAAGCAGATGGTTCAAAAGGCAAACCACTTAAAGGCTGGAGGGAAAATGAACCTGTGATCTTTAAGGGCACAAATATGACTGTGGGAATAATTGATATAACCTGCTTAGGTAAGAAAATTAATTCAAATAATATTCATAGAGTAGATAAGTTCTTGGAAATAACTCACTCTCACTTAAACGAAAAGGTCTCATTAAATCATTTGCTCCCACTTATACTTCATCCTAATGGTTTATTTAAAAAAGCATTAGGTGAGAAAATTTTATTCATTAATAAGGTTGAGGATACAAATTTAACAGTACTTTCAAAAATATTATCAGAAAATATTAAAGCTCACAATTATATAAATAAGATAATCGTGGGCAGTTTAAAAAACAGAACTTACCAAATACTTTAATCATGATTTATAAGGGAGGTTATAGATGATTAATGCTATTATAATGGCTTCAGGATATTCTTCTAGAATGGGTACTAATAAGCTGCTTCTACCGTACAAAGGTAAACCATTGCTTGAGCATACCATTGATGCCATAACAAATTGTACTTTTAGACAAATCATTTTAATCGCCAAAGATGCACAGGTGATAAACTTGGCTGAAAAAAAAGGTTTACGAATTGTAAAAAATCATAAAGCTTATATTGGACAAAGCCAATCCATAAAGCTTGGAATTATAAATTCGCCTTCCGCTGATGGGTATATGTTTTTCACAGGTGATCAACCTATGTTAACTTCGGATATTATAAATGCCTTAATAGAATGTTTTAAAATTCATAAACATTCTATTATAGTACCTAGGTTTAAACTTGAACTTGGTTCTCCTGTTATTTTTTCTAAAGATTACATAAATAAACTTTTAAATTTAACTGAAGACACTGGTGGAAAATCTATAATAAATAAAAATATTGATAAAGTAATCTTTTTAAAATTAAAAAATAAATATCCTATTTTCGATATTGATACACCAGATGATTATAAAACTATGTTAAATATAAAATAAGGGTGGTTTATCATGTATACTGATATTGTCGTAATTCGAGGAGGGGGCGATATTGCTTCAGGGACCATCCAAAAGCTTCATAGATGTGGTTTTAAAGTACTGGTCTTGGAAGTGAAAAAGCCTACTTCTATCAGAAGATTAGTATCTTATGGTGAAGCAATATATGAGGGTGAAGTTACAATAGAGGGAATTACAGCCATATATATAAAAGACATAAAAAATATATATAAGGCATGGATAAATAATAAAATTCCTATAATTGTAGATCCCCACTGTAATTGTTTAAATACCATAAAACCTAAGATCCTGGTTGATGCAATACTGGCCAAGAAAAATTTGGGCACAAATATAAATATGGCAGATATAACTATAGCCTTAGGTCCTGGTTTTAAAGCAGGTGAAGATGTAAATGTAGTTATTGAAACCATGAGAGGACATAATCTAGGAAGAATTATTTATAGTGGAGGTGCTATGCCAAACACAGGATACCCCGGGAACATAATGGGATTTTCTAAAGAAAGAGTAATATATAGCCCCTGCGATGGAACTATAAAAAACATTAAGGAAATTGGTGATTTAGTAAAAAAAGGTACTGATATAGCTATTATAGATAATGTGGAAATCAAGGCTCCATTGACTGGTGTGCTTAGAGGAATTATAAGAAACAATAGTACTGTAATCAAGGGACTTAAAATAGCAGATGTGGATCCGAGAGCTACAGAGAAAAAAAATTGCTTTACAATTTCTGATAAAGCAAGAAATATTGCAGGAGGAGTATTGGAGGCTATTTTATGCCTGAAAAATAATAAATTGAAGGTAGGTAGTTATTGTGGAAGACAAAATATTAAAGCAAATTTATGAAAGCCTTTATAGAGGAGAACCAGTGGCTTTAGCCATTATAACAAATATAAAAGGCTCTACTCCAAGAAAATCCGGCTCAATAATGGCAGTATGGAAAGATGGAAGGATCTCAGGCTCAGTAGGTGGAGGACCCATGGAACATAAAATAATATTAAAATCTATAGAATGTATAAAAGAAAATACACAAAAAGAATTTTCCTATAATCTAACTGAAAATGGAGAATTAGATGCGCGATGTGGAGGAGAACTGCATGGATTTATAAAATTATTTACACCTAAACCTAAGCTTATCATAGCGGGCGCAGGACATATTGGAAAATACCTATTTAAATTTGGTAAGCTATTAGGATTTCACACTGCAATATTTGACGACAGAGAAGAGTTTACAAATGATGACTTTTTTAAGGATTCAGATGAAATAGTACAGGGAGACATAGGTGAAAACCTATCTAAATACCCCATAGATAAATCAACTTATGTTATAATAGTAACTAAAGGACATAAAGATGATTTCAAGGCGCTAAAAGCTGTTGTCCTAAAGGATACCGCTTATACGGGAATGATAGGGAGCACTAAAAAAATCCTATTCATACTAAATAAATTAATTGAAGAGGGCGTACCAAAAAATACATTGGAAAAAGTATATACTCCCATAGGACTTAATATTGCCTCAGAAAAGCCAGAGGAAATAGCTTTTAGCATTTTAAGTGAAATACTGTTGGTTAAAAACAAAGGTTCACTGGAACATTCGAAAGATATAAAAAAGATAAACTTATAAATAAAATATTTTCTTACTTGCAGGAGAGTAAACCTTTTAAAGGTTTACTCTTTTTTATTTTATATGTTATTATGTTAATATTTGAATATAGAACACATTTCATTATTTTTAAAATTAAGAAAGGGAAATCTATTATCATGTGGAATAAAAAACATATATCCATAACTTTAATTATAGCAATTTTTATTTTTACATTTATTTATTTTAACAGTCCTCTTAGATCCAGCAAAAATTATCCAATAGTAACTGGATCTTTTATACAGTTGGATATGACACAGCATTGGGACAACGCTCATTGGAAAAAGGAATTAAGCTACCTTAAAGATAACAAAATGAGATATATCGTAATAACAAACGTTTCTCAAACTCAAGGAAATATAACCGAAACCTGTTATAAAAATAATATTGCCGGATATAAAAAAATATATGGAAATGTAGATCCTGTAGAATTGTGTTTAAAAAATGCGGAAAATTTAAATCTGAAGGTTTTTATAGAGCCCAATTTCAATAGTGACTGGTGGCAGATACCAGCAGATAATTATCTTTGGCTAAATTCTCAGATGGAGCGGTCTAATATTATAGCTGATGATCTATATAAAAAGTATCATTCTAAATATCCAGATGCTTTTTATGGGTGGTACTTCCCCTATGAAATTGACAACGCCAGATTTAATAAAACCAGTGAATTCGGTAATCTTGCCAATGCCATTAACATTCACTTAAATTATCTTGATTCAAAGGGGGAACATCTACCAGTTCTATTATCTCCATTTATGAATTCATCTGCTGGTACTTCAAAAGAGTATTCTGCTAACTGGCAGTATCTATTTTCAAAAACCAATTTTAAAAGTGGAGACATATTTTGTCCGCAGGACTGTGTAGGCAGCGGAAGATTGAACCTGGATGAGGTTAATTCCTGGTATACTTCCCTGAGAAAAGCCGTAGATAAAAAACCGGGAATGTTATTTTGGGCAAATGCCGAAAGTTTTGACTATGTAAATAACTCCAGTGCACTTCTAAATAGGTTTTTAAAACAGCTCACATTAGAAAGTCCTTGTGTAGACAATATAATATGCTTTTCCTATAGTCATTATTACAGTCCTGATAATATAGACGGCGGATTTAATGAGGCATACTCATATTATGTAAAAAAAGGAAAGCTGCCTGATAAAAAATTAGACAATCCTCAAGACCTAGCTGTGGCAATTATAGAAAAAAATAAATTTAAGATAACCTGGTCATCCCCTAAGCATACGGATAACATATGTGGTTATGAAATATATAGAGATAATATTTTGATTTCAAGAATTATGGTTCAGAGAAAATACGGTGGTAACCCTAAAGATTTTTCCAAAACTATTATAGACACACCTCTATTAAAACAAAATATAAAATTCCATACTTACACAGTAAAGTCCCTGGGATTTTCCGGTAATGTTTCAAAGCCATCAAATTCAGCAGCAGTTAAAGTAGATGCCATCAATAAATTGCCACATTTGGTTTCTAAAAATTGCAGCTACTCTATTATACCTTTGCCTGATGAAAAGTATAATGACATAAGCTTTACCAAACTTACGGATGGTAAATACTCCTCTGTTAATTCAGTAAAAGACAAGGCTTTTGTAGGATGGTATAATGATCCTATAGATATAGATATAGATTTAGGCAAAATAGAATCAGTACAGCAATTTATGGTAAGCTACCTTAGAGACCCTATACCTTGGGCTGAACTTCCTGAAAGAGCTTCCATTGCCGTATCTAAAGATGGAATAAATTTCACTCCAGTAGGACTTTTAAGAATACCTTCCGTACCTTTTTCGGACAGACATGGTTCAAAGTATCCAATATACCTCACTTTAGATAAACCTGTAAATGCCCGATATGTAAAGCTTACTTCCGTTACTAAACCAAATTATTATACCTTTATAGATGAATTTGAAATAAGGAATTGATCCAAATGCAAATGTTTTTGAATCATTTAAAATTTTATATTTTATAATTATTGACAATAGATCTTATAAACATTATAATTTTAAAATGAAGATTCATAATTTTGCATAGATAAAATCATTTAAATTTATAAAACTATGAAGAGAAGAGTAAATATAGAAACTATTCAAAGCGAATTGGTCATGGTGAAAGTCCAATATAAGTCTATATTGAAGAACATCTCGGAGTTTCTAACCGAAATTCTTTGGGAAAGTAGGCTTAGAGGTATTCAACACCTTAATGTGAAAGATAATAAAATACACTTTTTTATCTTGAGGTTGGTCATGTTTCATGACAAATTGGGTGGTACCGCGAATATAAAGTCTTTCGTCCCTTTGAGGATGAAAGACTTTTTTATTAACAATTTAAAAATATAACATATTTACGGAGGAGGAAATTATGGAAACAACATTAATAAAATCTCTGTATAGAGAAACTAAAAAATTTACAGATAAAAATATTCAAATTTCAGGTTGGATTAGGACTATACGAGATTCTAAATCATTTGGTTTTATAGAATTAAATGATGGATCATTTTTTAAAAATATTCAAATAGTCTTTGACGATACGCTTGAAAACTTTAAACAAATATCAAAATTGGCCATTAGCTCATCACTTTCCGTAGAAGGTGTATTGGTTCTTACTCCAGATGCAAAACAACCTTTTGAACTTAGAGCTAATAAAATAGTATTAGAAGGTAATTCGGCCTCAGATTATCCGCTGCAAAAGAAAAGACATACTCTTGAATATTTAAGAACTATAGCTCATTTAAGGCCTAGAAGCAATACTTTCTCTGCAGTATTTAGAGTCCGTTCTGTTGCGGCTTATGCAGTTCATAAATTTTTTCAGGAAAGAAATTTTGTATATGCCAATACTCCCATAATAACAGGCAGTGACTGTGAAGGTGCTGGTGAAATGTTTAAAGTAACTGCCATGGATTTAAATAACATACCAAAGAAAGATGATGGAACTGTAGATTTCTCCAAGGATTTCTTTGGTAAAGAAACAAATTTAACTGTAAGCGGCCAGCTGTCTGCTGAGACCATGGCTCTAGCCTTTAGAAATGTATATACCTTTGGTCCTACATTTAGAGCTGAGGACTCAAATACAGCAAGGCATGCCGCTGAATTCTGGATGATAGAACCCGAAATGGCCTTCGCCGAACTAAAGGATTATATGGATGTAGCCGAAGATTTGGTAAAGTATATAATACATTATGTACTGGAAAATGCTCCTGAGGAGATGTCATTCTTTAATTCCTTCATAGACAAAACCCTATTTGATAGACTAGATAACGTAGCTAACTCAAGCTTTGGAAGAATAACCTATACTGAAGCTGTGGATATTCTCAAAAAAAGCGGGCAGAAATTTCAATATCCCGTGGAATGGGGAATTGATCTTCAAACAGAACATGAAAGATACTTAACTGAGAAAGTATTTAATAAACCTATATTTGTCACTGATTATCCAAAGAAGATAAAAGCTTTCTACATGAGAGAGAATGAGGATGGCAAGACAGTGGCTGCAGCCGATTTATTAGTGCCAGGGGTAGGTGAAATAGTTGGAGGAAGTCAGAGAGAAGAAAGATATGATGTACTTGAAAGAAGAATAGAGGAGCTTGGTCTTAATAAAAAAGATTACTGGTGGTATTTAGAACTTAGAAAGTATGGCGAAACAAAACATTCAGGTTTTGGCCTAGGATTTGAAAGGATACTCATGTATATGACTGGAATGTCTAACATAAGAGACGTAATTCCATTCCCTAGGACAACTGGTTCTGCTGAATTTTAATATGAAGATAAATATTTAATTTAAGGAGGAACTCCTGTGGATAAAAGAATTGGCGTGGTTGCTATAGTGGTAGAAGATCTTGAAAATGCCTCAATAGTGAATGATATACTTCATTCTTTTGCAAGTATCATAGTTGGAAGATTGGGTATTCCCTATAGAGAAAGAAATGTTTCCATTATATCAACAATAGTGGATGGCAGCTCGGATGAAATAAGTGCCATGACCGGGAAGTTGGGGAAAATAAATGGGATAACAGTAAAGACTGCTATAACTAAGAAGTAAATGTAATTTACAAATTGACACCTTTAAACTAATAAAACTTCTATAATTTTTCATAAAATTGTAGAAGTTTTATTAGTTGTGTATTTATGTATTAAATTTTTGAAAAAAATATTTAAAATTTTTACTGTAACCGGTTGCACATTGTTTCAATATTTATTAAATTTCGTTAAAATATAATATATAGGAAAAGTAATTATAAAAATTTTTTTTCAATAATCACATGAATATAGAAAGGAAAGGAAGCCTATTTATGAATCTTATGAAATTATTTGAATTACAAGAAAATTTGGATCAGAGAATTGGAAAAGGCATTTCTATTGATAAAACCTCTTTAATTTCAAAAAAAACCCTTGCTCTTCAAGTAAAAATGGCTCAACTGGCTAATGAAACCCGATGTTTTAATTTTTGGAGTAATAATAAAACTATAAATAAGGACTTAATTTTAAAAAGCTATGTAAATTCTCTATGTTTTATGTTAACTTTAGGTATTGAGAAAGGATTTACCGATATTTCAATAAAAATAAAACCCAATGAATATGATATAACATCTCAATTTCTAAACTTATACATTGATATAAATGATTTTGTAATATCTTCTTCTAAAGATCATTACATAACTTTATTTGAAGATTTTATAAGTTTAGGAAACAAGCTGGGTTTCTCCTTAAAAGAAATAGAAAATGCTTATTATTATAATAATTCTTTTTTAATAAAAAAATCTGGATGTTATTAACCTCAAATATTCTCAAGATTTTATATCTTGAGAATATTTTTTTATTCGATGGATACCATTGCTTATGAGTAACCCCCACCTGAACCTAAGAATCAGTTGATTATACAATATTTTCTTTTAATACTTTCATGTTTCATAAATGAATTTATTAGATATATAAATTTAAATAATATAAATTTGTTATGGTTAAACTAACCTTTGGAAGGTGATAATTTATGTTTGGCATATTATATTCAATAATAGCTGGAATAAGTATGAGTATTCAAGGAGTCTTTAATACCAGACTTAGCGAAAAAATAGGTCTATGGGCTACCAATGCAATAGTTCAAGGTATTGGTTTTATAATAACACTCATAATAGTTTTATTAGTTGGAAAAGGAAGTTTTCAAAACATAAACCACTGCAGAAAATTATATCTCTTTGGTGGCGTCCTGGGAGTAATTATAACTTTTACTGTAATGCAGGGGATTAAATCTCTGGGCACAACCCATTCTATTGCAATAATACTTGTATCTCAGCTGCTAGCAGCAGCTTTAATTGATTTTTTTGGTCTGTTTGATTCCCCCAAAATCAATTTTACTCTAAATAAAATAGCAGGAGTAATAATTATGATTATAGGTATATTAGTGTTAAAATGGAAAGGTTGATAAATATATTAGACTAATCTTAAAGGTAACTATATAATTAATACAGGAACTTTAAATGATTAAATAAAACAGCTTATTTTGGGGGGATACTTAAAAATGGATTTTAAACAAATAGATGCTTTTATAAATGTAGCTAAGTTTAAAAGTTTTTCAAAGGCTGCGAACTCCATATTTTTATCACAACCTGCTATCAGCTCTCATATTGCTACTCTTGAAAAAGAACTAAAAGTACAACTTTTTGACAGAACTTCAAAGGAGGTAGTATTAACTCCTGCCGGTGAATCTTTTTTAAAATTTGCCATAGAAATCTTAAACACCCGTGATAAAGCCATACATACCTTAGTAAACTTTAATGAAACTATAAGCGGCAAGCTTAAATTAGCTGCCAGTACAACACCCTGCAACGCTATAGTTCCTTCTTTAATAAAAAAATTTCATGACATATATCCTGATGTAACTTTTGACGTTGTAGAATTAAACTCTGCCCAGATAATTAAAAATATAATAAGATTTGACTATGAAATTGGTCTAGTGGGAGAACAAGTAAATGATGAAAAAATTAAAAGTTATAAATTAGCTAAGGATGAATTAGTTATCATATCTCATCCTTCACTTAATATTCCAGATATTATAGACATAGCTTCGCTTTTTAAATATAATTTTGTATTACGTGAAAAAGGTTCTGCCACTAGAAAAACTTTTGAGGATATTCTTCAACAAAATGGATACAATATTTCCAATATAAATTCATATTTTGAGGTAAATAATTTAGATACACTTGTTCAATTTGTAAAAAAAGGATTGGGTATATCTGTAGTTTCAAACCAAGTATTCAGAGATTATATATCTTTGGGACTCATAAGAGAAAGCAAATTGAACAATATATCTCTAAACAGATCAATATATTTAATTTTAAGTTCCAAGAGGACTCTTACTCCAACAGCAAAAGCATTTTTCAATTTGTGCAAAAAGACCTTTAACATCAAGGAAGATTGATTTTATTATCAGATAACTACTTTCGTCTTTAATTATTTTCAACCATGGCACATATATTATAATAACTATTATAATATATTATAAATAATCTTAAGGGGAATGATATGTTTTCCATTAAAAATAAACTAGAACCTAATTTAAGATCATCAATGGATAAAAACTTATACAAAAGTTATAGAATAATAATACAATATAATTCTCTGCCCGAAACTATAGAAAAAAAAATAAGATCATATAAAGGAAAGGTATTGCGTTCTATCCCCATTATAAATTGTATAGGTGCTCTTTTAACACCTAATGCTATAAGTAGGATAATAGAATTACCCCAAGTAAGTCATATTTCAAATGATTGTTTTGCCCTGTTATGTGCTGGGAAAAGTATACTTACTTCAAACGGTATAGTCTCTCAGGAGAAATATAAGCTTACTGGAAAGGGTATATGCATAGGTGTAGTAGATTCAGGTGTTTATCCTCATCCTGATCTTCTAAACCCCAAAAATAAGATCAAGAAATTTATAGACTTAATAAGAGAATACAAATATCCTTACGATGATAATGGACATGGTACTTTTATAAGTGGAATTATATGTGGAAATGGGAATGAATCCGGTGGAGTGTACAAGGGTATCGCAGAAAACAGTAATATTTACTCTATAAAGGCTTTCAATTCCCTCGGAAAAGGATTCGTATCAGATATTTTATTTTCAATTCAACTTCTCCTAAATGAAAGTGAAAATGAGAACATAAAGGTAATTTGTCTTCCTTTCGAATTATGTGTAAACAATTATTTTATATTATCTCTATTCGAAAAGGCCTTCCAAAAGGCAGTAGAGATGAATATAACTGTTGTAGTACCTTCAGGACATTGTGGCAATGTTCAAGGCAGTATAAGAGGTATAGCCATTCTTAACAATTGTTTAACCGTAGCTGGAATAGACACGAGCTCTAAAATTATTAAGCCATATATCTATTCTTCCTGTGGACCTGTAGGCAAAATTGAAAAACCTAATTTAACCGCTGGTTGTGTAAATATATGCTCTACAAATTCTAATACAGAATATATATCTGAAAGAAATGGAGTTAAAATATATCCAAAATCTCTGGAAGATCCATATATCTGTTATACCGGTACTTCCTGTGCAGCAGCTTATATAAGCGGGATATGTGCTCTTATATATGAAAATAATCCTGCGCTCACTTTTAATGATCTAACATCACTTCTCAAAATATCATGTGATCTTTTAAATATTCCTAAATGGTATCAAGGCGCTGGTATGCTTAATATAGATAGGTTGCTTCCTTAAATAATATTGAAGATCTTTGAGCCGCTCTAAATATTTGACATTTCATTATTGTGTGTTATTATGTAATATATACTATTATATAATAATATTTTATTTAGGAGGTCTTATAATGTTAAGCAAAAGATTAAAAAAAGCTATAAACGATCAGATAAATTTCGAATATTATTCTGCTAATATTTATTTAGCCATGGAGGCATATTTTGCAAGAGAAAACTTGAATGGTTTTGTCAACTTTTTCAAGGTTCAAATACAGGAAGAAAATTTTCATGCATCAAAATTTTTTGACTATTTAAATCAAGTAGGTGCTGATATCACTATAAAAGGATTCCCTGATCCTAAAAATGATTACGAATCACCACTTGCTGTTTTTGAAGCTGCTTTAAAACATGAACAAATCGTTACTTCAAGAATTAACGATTTAATGGCTACAGCCAATGAAGATAAAGACTATGCATCCATAGCCCTGATTCAATGGTTTGTCAATGAACAGGTTGAAGAAGAGAATACATTTAACAATGGCATTCAAGCACTGAAAAGAATAGGTGATAATCCAGCTGCACTTTATCTATACGATCAAGAACTTGCAGCAAGAACTTTTATACCACCTACACCTTCAACATCAAATCAAAATCAATAGTATTTTTTAGTTAACAAAAATAAACTGCAAGGAATATACCAGGCTATTCCCTGCAGTTTATTTTAATTTGAATTATTTAACATCCCTCAGGTACGATAGGCACTGCTCCGCCCCTGAATTGATTCTTCTAAGGTTTCACATAGGAAGCATTCTTTGTAGAAAGACTTTGTCAAACCTAAGAATCACTTGATATAATTTTAATAACCTCTATATACATCCACCAAATTATTTAATTTATCGCCTGATGCATATCTTTTTAAATTATCATATATCATATTAAATCTTCTGATATCTGCTCTTTCTGATATCCATGAATTATGTGGTGTTATTATTACATTTTTAAACTCCCACAAAGGGCTATTCTCATCTAAGGGCTCCTCTTCCACTACATCCAGTGCAGCTGCAGCTATCTTTTTATTTCTTACATTTTCTATAAAAGCCTTTTCGTCCATTATTGCTCCTCTTGCTGTATTTATTATATAAACTCCATTTTTCATAGACCTAAATGCAGCTTCATCAATCAAGTGTCGCGTTTTTTCAGTATAAGGAATAGTTATTACAACTATATCACATAGTTTCAGCATATCTTTCATATCTGCTGATGAAAAACATCTATTAAAATAAGGTACTTCTCTACCCTTTGTATTCAATCCTACAATTTCCACATCAAATCCTGCCAACCTTTTTGCAGCTTCCTTAGCTATGCTGCCCGTTCCAATAAATCCTACAGTTTTACCCCATAATTCCAGTATATTAGTATCCATTTTCCATAATTTATTTTGTTGCTTTTCATAAAATCCTCTACTGTGCCTTAACATTTCCAGTATTTTTAATACTATCCACTCACCCATAGGTATACTATATCCACCCCTATTATTAGTAATCGATATGTGATTTTTCTTAACTACATCTATAGGCAGCTGATCTATGCCTATACTAAATAATTGTATCCACTTTAACTTTTTCATATTACTTATATCTAAAGTTTTAAATGGATCATAACAAAGCAGCACCTCTGTATCCTTCATTTCCTCTGTATAACATGCTTCTCTTTCTCTTACAACCTTTATATCATATCCCAGTTTTTTTATATTATCCATATTCTCATCACCAAAATTACGAGTACACAGCACCTTAATCTTCATGAAATTCACCCCTATTAAAATATGATAATTTAATTATCTAGTCTAAAAATTTTCCAATATGCCTAAATTTATTATACCTGTTTTCCAGTAATTCCTTTTTAGATCTTTTCCTAAGTATGCCTATTTTTTCTATAAGCTGCTCCTTTATAACCCGGGACATCTTTCCCACATCTTTTTGTGCTCCGCCTGCAGGTTCTTTTAATACTTTATCTATTATACCATACTTTTTTAAATCTTCAGCTGTAATCTTCATAACTGCAGCTGCTTCCCTGGCTTTAGAGGCATCCTTCCAAAGTATACCCGCAAATCCTTCCGGAGATAAAATAGAATATATGGAATTTTCCAGCATCCATACTGAATCTGCCACAGCAAAAGCCAGAGCACCTCCACTTCCGCCTTCTCCTATTATCAAAGATATTATAGGCACCTCTAATTTAAATATCTCCATTAAATTTCTGGCTATAGCCTCTCCCTGTCCTCTTTCTTCTGCCTCCATGCCACAAAAAGCCCCAGGAGTATCCACAAAACATATAATAGGTCTATCAAATTTATGAGCCTGTTTCATAATCCTTATACTTTTCCTATATCCATCAGGTTCCGGCATGCCAAAATTTCTTTTAATATTTTCTTCAGTATTTCTCCCCTTTTGCTGGGCTACTATTGTCACAGGTTCCCCATCTAACAATCCGATACCGCATACTACAGATGGATCATCTCCGAAATACCTGTCTCCGTGGAGTTCTATAAAAGAATCAAATATATTTTCTATATAATCTAAGGAAGTTGGCCTTTCTATCATCCTTGCCAAAATCACCTTTTTCCACACATCTTTGCTATCAAGTCTTTTATTTAAGATTTTCTGAACTCTTTCTAATTTTTCCATATAAGAGCTTCCTTTCCTCTAGAAAATTTATATAAAATTTTTGAAATATTATCTATTTTTACTGTGAATTGATAATATTTTTCCTAAAGTATTTTTTAAATTTTCTCTTGAGACTATACTATCTACAAATCCATGCTGCAATAGAAATTCCGAACTTTGAAATCCAGAGGGAAGTTTTTGTCTTATAGTTTGTTCTATTACTCTTTTCCCTGCAAATCCCACAAGTGCACCCGGCTCCGCCAATATTATATCTCCAAGCATGGCAAAACTAGCTGTGACTCCTCCTGTAGTAGGATCTGTAAGTACAGATATATAAAGAAGTCCTTCCTCATTTAACCTGGAAATGGCTCCGCTTATTTTAGCCATTTGCATAAGTGAAAAGATCCCTTCCTGCATTCTTGCTCCTCCAGAAGCTGTAAAAATAATCAGTGGAAGTTTTAACTCTATAGCCTTTTCTACTGCTCTAGTTATCTTTTCTCCTACTACAGAACCCATGCTTCCCATCATAAAATTACTATCCATAACGCATATTACTGCATCTTCTTTCAATATAGTACCTCGCCCTGTTATTACTGCCTCTGTCATATTTGTTTTTTTCTGCATATCTTTAATCTTATTTTCATATCCTTTGAATTCTATGGGATTTACTGAAGTCATATTCTCATCAAATTCGCAAAAACTTTCTCTATCAATTATAAGATCTATTCTTTTTTTTGCATTTATTCTAAAATGATGGTTACAGTACTGACATACGTTATAATTATTTTTCAGATCATTCTTGTACAATATCCTACCACAGCCGTCACATTTTACCCACATGCCGTTTGGTATGCTGGGCTTTTTATTTAAATTATCATGAATGTCACTTAAAGCCTGTTGACTTACTGTAATATACTTTGTCTTTTTAAACAATTTATTCAACAAGATTTATCACCTCTTTTAAAGAATGCTTTTCTCCACCTGAACCTTAGAAAAACTTATTCAGGTTGCTTATCCCCCACTTTACAAAGCTGAGGGCGTTAGCTGAGCCATGGGAGAAAAACATCATTCTAACACTTTAAATTATTTTCTATAAATTTTGTATCATAAGTTCCATTTATAAATTCATCA
Organism: Clostridium moutaii; assembly: GCF_041205085.1. Lineage (NCBI taxonomy): Bacteria > Bacillati > Bacillota > Clostridia > Eubacteriales > Clostridiaceae > Clostridium > Clostridium moutaii. The sequence continues at coordinate 76,101 of NZ_JBGEWD010000010.1, read as the reverse complement.
CTATTTATGATTTCAAATTGAAAATCTATATTGGTATCAACACCTTCTATAATAAATTCTCCTAAAGCTCTTTTCATCCTGCATATAGCTTCTTCTCTATTTTTACCATATACAATAAGCTTTGCTATCATAGAATCATAATATGGAGAAATATTATATCCTGAATAAACTGCACTGTCTATCCTTACATTAAAACCACCTGGTACATATAAATCTTTTATTTTCCCTGGCGAAGGTATAAATCCTTTTTGTACATTCTCTGCATTTATTCTGCATTCTATAGAATGGCCCTGGATTTTTATATCTTCCTGAGAAAATCCAAGTTTCTCTCCAGCTGCAATTTTTATTTGTTCCTTTATAAGATCTATTCCGGTTACCATCTCAGTTATACCATGTTCCACCTGAATACGTGTATTCATTTCCATAAAATAATAATTATTGCTTTTATCCAAAAGGAACTCCACAGTTCCTGCATTATTATAATGTACTGCTTTAGCGGCCTTTACTGCTGTTTCTCCCATAGATCTTCTAAGTTCTTCTGTAACAACTTTACTCGGTGCTTCCTCCAGAACCTTTTGATTTCTTCTTTGCATGGAACAGTCTCTTTCCCCCAGGTAAACTGTATTCCCAAAATTATCTGCCAGTATCTGAATTTCTATATGCTTTGGTCTTTCTATAAATTTCTCCAAATATATGGTGTCATCACCAAAGGCAACTTTAGCCTCTGCCTTAGCATTTTCATAATTTTTTATAAGCTCATCTTCTGTGTATACAACTCTTATGCCTCTTCCTCCGCCACCTGCTGAAGCTTTTATCATAACAGGATACTTTATACTCTCGGCAACTTGCAAAAGCTCTTCCTCTGAAGTCACAGCTCCATTTGAACCCGGTACAATTGGAATGTCATGCTTACTCATTATATCTCTGGCATTGGACTTATTACCCATTCCTTCAATACACTCTGGAGCAGGCCCTATAAAATCAATATTACATTCCTTACATATACTGGCGAACTTGCTATTTTCAGATAGGAATCCAAATCCAGGATGAATAGCCTGAGCGCCAGATAAAACTGTAGCACTTATTATGTTCTGCATATTTAAATAGCTTTCTCCAGGAGAAGCAGGCCCTATACAAATGGCTTCATCTGCTAATTGTGTATGAAGGGCTTCCCTATCAGCCTCAGAATATACGGCCACAGTTTCTATGCCCATTTCCCTGCATGCCCTAATTATTCTAACTGCTATTTCTCCCCTGTTTGCAATCAAAATTTTACTAAACATTTTTTAAAACTCAACTCCTGACAATTTAGTCTTTGTCCCCTATCATAAACATCAATTCCGCTTCTGCAGCTTTTTTATCTTCAACATATGCTGCTGCCTTTCCTATTCCTGCAGGGCCTTTAACTTTTATAATCTCAACCTCCAATTTCAGTGTATCTCCAGGTACTACTTTTTTTCTGAACTTTGCTCTATTTATTCCCCCAAAAAAGGCTATCTTATTTTTAAATTCTTCTTTACTCAATATAGCTACAGCTCCAGCTTGAGCCAGAGCTTCTATTATAAGTACTCCTGGCATCACAGGTTCCTCTGGGAAATGTCCTGAAAAAAAATACTCATTCCCAGTAACATTTTTATAAGCTGTAACTCTTTTTCCTGGTTCCATATACGTAACTTTATCTATCAGTAAAAATGGATATCTATGTGGGATAATTGCTTTTATCTCTTTTAATCCAAAATTCACATTAAATTTATCTTCATCCATATGCATCTTTTCCTCCCATAACTCTCTATATTCATGCAATCAGTTGAAAAATATCATTAATTTTAGATATTGGTCCTTATTTTAAATAGTGTTTCTCCATACTCCACCATCTGTTTATCTTTAGCCAAAATTTCCACTACCTCACCATCTGCTTCAGTTTGAATTTCATTCATAAGCTTCATGGCCTCTATTACACAAAGAGTATCTCCCTTTTTTACTTTAGATCCTATGCTTACAAAAGCAGGTTTCCCCGGGTTAGGCGAACTGTAAAAGGTGCCTACAATAGGTGATATAACGTTCTTTATATTATTATCTTCTCCTACAACATTTTTTTCTTTTTTATCCGAGCTCAATTCACCTAATGTGCCATTCTCTTTATCCTTCTTTTTACTGACATATTTCTTTAACATATCATTTTCTTTAGGTTCATCTTCTTTTACAAAATTTATCTGCTTTATATTTCCTCTCTCTCCTTCTTTCTTCATTATTATAGATATGTCCTGCCAATTAACTTCTAAGTACCCAAGTTTTGAATCATCCATAGTTTTTATAATATTTTCAATTGCTTTAAAATCCATATTACTCACTCCATTTTTTTAATAGAATAACCGCATTATGCCCCCCAAATCCCAAGGAATTAGACATAGTATATTTAACTTCTACATCTCTGCCTTTATTAGGTATGTAGTCAAGATCACATTCCTCATCCTTTTCACTATAACCTATTGTAGGTGGGAGATAATTATCCTCCATGGATTTAACACATATTATAGCCTCTATTGCTCCTGCTGCGCCCAAGAGATGTCCCGTCATGGATTTTGTAGAACTCACTGGTATATCTTTTGCAAGATCTCCAAATACTTTTTTTATAGCTTTAGTTTCAGATTTATCATTACTTATAGTACCTGTTCCATGAGCATTTATATAAGAAACTTCCTTTTTATCTATTCCTGCTTCCTCTATTGCCATTTCCATAGCTCTTGCCGGTCCTTCTCCATCCGGAGCTACAGATGTTATATGATAGGCATCACATGTAGAACCGTATCCAACTATTTGGGAGTATATATGTGCCTTCCTATTTTGGGCATGTTCTAAAGATTCCATTATAACAATACCTGAACCTTCTCCCATGACGAATCCTCCTCTTTCCCTGTCAAACGGAATGGAGGCTCTCTTAGGATCACTGCTCCTGCTAAGGGCAGTTAATGATATAAATCCAGATATAGAAAGAGGTGTTATAGAAGCTTCCGCTCCTCCTGCAATCATCACATCAGCTCTTCCATCTTCAATAATTTTATAGGCTTCTCCAATAGCGTTAGTACCTGTAGCACAAGCTGATACCACTGTAGTGCATATACCTTTAGCTCCAAATTTTATGGCTATATTTCCTGCTGCCATATTTCCTATAATCATTGGAATAAATAGCGGCCTGATTTTATTAGGACCTTTTTCTATAAGAGTACTGTGCTCTTTTTCTATGGTACCTATTCCACCAATACCGGATCCTACTAAAACCCCAAATTTATATTTATCCATGGTATCCAAATCAATCCCTGAATCCTTAACTGCCTCCTCTGCAGAAGCCATGGCAAATTGTGAAAACCTGTCAAGTCTCCTAGCTTCTCTTCTACCTAAAATTTTATCAGCATCAAAGTCTTTTACTTCAGCTGCCAACTTTGATTTAAAATTTTCTGTATCAAATGCTTTAATAAAATCTATTCCACAAACTCCCCTTTTTATATTATTCCAAAAAGTATCAACATCGTTTCCAACTGGTGTAACTGCTCCCAGCCCTGTAATTACAACTTTTCTTTTCATAAATTTCACCTGACCTTTAAAAATTTACATTACCATTCCACCATCTATATTTATTACTTGACCGGTTATATAATCTGCATTAGATGATGCTAAAAAAGATACTGCATTTGCCACATCATAAACAGTTCCAAACCTTCTCAACGGTATACTATGTAATGCATTTTCCCTTATTTTTTCTGATAAAGTTTTTGTCATATCTGTTTTTATAAAACCTGGTGCCACAGCATTTGCATTTATTCCTCTTGATGCCAATTCCCTGGCTGTGGATTTGGTAATTCCTATTATTCCAGCTTTTGCTGCTGAATAATTTACCTGGCCTGCATTGCCAGTTACACCTACCACCGAAGATATATTTATTATCTTTCCTTTCCTTTGTTTCAGCATTATAGGGCTTACATGCCTTATGCAATTAAAAGTTCCCTTTAAATTTACTTCTATTACCTTATCAAAATCATCTTCTTTCATTCTGAGCAGCAAACCATCTCGAGTTATTCCTGCGTTATTTACAAGTACATCTATTCTTCCGAAAAAATCTACAGCCTGCTTTATAATATTTTTTGCCTCTTCAAATACACTTACATCTCCCTGTACGGCAATAGACTTCCTTCCTTTACTCTCAATTTCACCTACTAATTCTTCTACACTACCTGAGCTATTCCTATAATTAATTACTATATCAAACCCGTCATCTGCCAATTTAAGTGCAATAGCTCTTCCAATCCCTTTAGCCGCCCCTGTAATTACAGCTACATTCTTACTGGCAATATCCATTGTATTTCTCCTATCTATTTTTTAATATTTGTACTGCATTATTTAAAGAGTCAATATCCTGAACATTTAATACAGTAACCTTTCTATTTATCTTTTTTACAAATCCACTTAATACCCTTCCAGGCCCTATTTCCACAAAAGTATCAACTCCTGCTTCAAGCATGGTATTTACGCATTTTTCAAAAAGAACTGTACTCATAACCTGTGTTTTTAGATAAGATTTTATATACTTGACTTCTTTAATTATTTCTCCTGTAACATTTGTCACTACTGGAATTGAAAAATCTCCCATAGTAACCTTATTTAATTCCAACTCCAGCTTCTCTGCTGCTGGTTTTAACATAGATGTGTGAAAAGGTGCACTGACTGAAAGTTCCACTATCCTACGTGCCCCCCTTTCTTTTAAAAGCTGGCAGGCAGCTTTTACCGCTTTTATCTCTCCTGCAATTACCACCTGACCTGGACAGTTTACATTTGATGGCTCAACTATGCCTAAAGTTTCACAATGTTTACAGGCATCTTTCACTTCTAAATAATCCAATCCCATAACAGCAGCCATAGTTCCCACACCTTCAGGTACTGCCTCCTGCATGTATTTTCCCCTCTTTCTCACTAAATCGACAGCTGCTTTAAACTCAATAGAACCACTGCAGACAAGTGCTGAATATTCCCCCAAACTTAATCCTGCCGTAATATCAGCTTCAATGTGAAAACTCTCTAAAGCTTTTAAGGCAGCTATGCTGGTAGTTAAAATTGCCGGTTGAGTATTCTCAGTCTTGTTCAAATCCTCCTCTGGACCTTTAAAACACATTTCACTTATAGGAAAACCCAATACATTATCTGCATCTTCAAATACCTTTTTGCAAACATCTATATTCTCAAAAAGATCTTTTCCCATGCCCGCATACTGAGCTCCCTGACCTGAAAACAAAAAACCTATTTTTCCCATAATTTACCTCCAAATATACCTTTTACATTTTTAATATCACAATCCGCTTGTTTAAGTATCTCTTCTATTATTTCGCTACAACTTTGTTCCTTACATACAAGTCCAGCTATTTGTCCTGCCATAACGGATCCATTGTCTATATCACCTTCACGAGCTGCCTTGGAAAGAGCTCCTTTTCCAAGCCTATCATACTCCTCTAAATCGGCCCTGTTTTTTTCCAACAGCTGAAATTTTCTTACCAATTTATTCCTGATAACCCGTACTGGATGCCCTGTAACCCTAGCTGTAACTTGAGTATCTATATCCCTTGCCTTCAATATCTTGTTTTTATAATTTTGATGAACCGTACATTCTTTAGCCACCAAAAATCTAGTTCCAAGCTGAACTCCCTGAGCACCTAACATAAAAGCTGCTGCCATTCCCCTTCCATCTCCGATGCCGCCTGCTGCAATTACAGGAATGTTCACAGCATCAACTACTTGAGGGATCAGTGACATTGTAGTCAGTTCCCCCACATGTCCTCCTGATTCATAACCTTCTGCAATAACCGCATCCACTCCTGCCCTTTCCATCCTTTTAGCCAGTGCTACAGATGCTACCACCGGCATGACTTTTATATTATGTTCCTTCCACATATCTATGTACTTTCCCGGATTTCCCGCACCTGTAGTTACAACTCTAACATTCTCTTCACACACCATTTTAGCCACTTCCTCTGCTGATTCCGATAAAAGCATTATATTTACACCAAATGGCTTATCTGTAAGCTGCTTTGCCTTTCTAATTTCACTTCTCACCCAATGGAGAGGTGCATTTCCCGTAATTGTTCCAAGTCCACCTGCGTTAGAAACTGCTGCTGCCAGAGAACTATCTGCAATCCAGGCCATACCCCCTTGAATAATTGGATACTTTATTCCAATCATGTCAAGGAATACAGAATTAATCATAAGTCAGCCCTCCTGTCTTTAATTTTGTCATTTACAACCTGTATCAAATCATTTATGGTCTTTATATTTTCTACATCTTCTATTTCTATCTGGAAATCCTCCTCTACCTCAATTATTATTTGAAATAATTCCAGTGAATCTATACCTAAATCTTCAAAAGAAGTTCTTATATCTATATCTTTTTCCTTTAATTCCAGTTGATCTATTATTATTTTTTCTATTCTTTCAACTATCATTGTCATCCTCCAAAATCCTATATGAATTTATATTACCTTAATTATAAGTCCGCCATAGGTCAATCCTCCTCCAAAACCTACAACAAGAATCTTATCTCCACTTTTCACTAGATTTTTTTTATATACTTCATCTAAAGCTATTCCAACACTGGCGGCTGAAGTATTTCCATAGAGATCTAGGTTAGTGTAAAATTTATTTGAATCTATTCCTAACTTTTTAGCAGCACATTCTATTATCCTGGAGTTGGCTTGATGAGGAATTATATACTTAATTTCTTTTAAATCACAATGTGATTCAGTAAGCAGCACATTCACTAATTTAACTAAAACTTTTACTGCAAATTTAAATATCTCCTTTCCATCCATACTCACTGTGCTTTTATTTAGAGATATTCCTGGATTCGCACAAAAGTTATTTACTGGTATTGCTGGGCAAATTAATGCCTTTCCTTTACTGCCATCCGAACCCGTATATATGGACAGTATTTCCTCCTCATTTCCACTTTGCAAAATGGCAGCTGAAGCACCATCTCCAAATAAAATACAGGTATTCCTATCCTGCCAGTCAATTATCTTGGAAAGAGTTTCAGCTCCTATAACAAGCACTGTATTAAACCTTCCTGTTCTTATAAATTGTGCGGCAATATCCATACCATATATAAAACCTGAGCAGGCCGCCGATATATCAAAACAAGTTGCATTAACAGCCTTTATATTTTTTTGCACTATACAGGATGTTGATGGTATAAAACTATCGGGAGTAGCTGTTGCCAGTATTATAAGATCAATGTCATTTGCTTCTATTTTTGCACTCTTTATGACATCTATTGCAGCCTTTGTAGCCATATCTGAAGTATCTTCTCCCTCAGATATTCTCCTCTGTTTTATTCCCGTTCTGCTTGTTATCCACTCATCACTGGTATTTACCATATGGCTTAGTTCATTATTATTCACGATTTTAGAGGGTACATAACTTCCTGTACCTATAATTTTAACTTTATTCATCATTTTTCTCCTTCAATCCAGCCTTAAGATTATATTTTGATTTAAAGAAACTATTTAGTTTTTCCAGTGATTCAACTAAAATTGTCTCTTCTTGTTCCGTCAATCCACTTATAGTCTCCCTAACCATATCGGAGTGAAACTTTTGGTGAACTCTAAAAGCCAGCTTTCCTTTTTTTGATAATTTTATATATACAATTCTCCTGTCCTGTTCACTGCGTTCCCTTAGGACATATTCTTTTTTTACCAAATGATTTATAGCTGTAGTTAAAGTACTAAGTGTTATATCTAATTGGCAAGCCACTTCTGTCATGGTTCTAGGTTTATACATACCTATAGCTTCTATAGTATGTATTTCTGTAATAGATAAATCTTTAAATATGGAATATTGAAGAGACTTTTGTTCTATTACTAAAATATCATTAAAAAGATCTACTAATAATTCATTTACAATATTTATACCCTTGTTCACTAGATCACCACTTTAATAAATTTATTATTTTATCTTTTATGTTACAAATTTTCTGCTTCCATAACAAGTTCTTTTATAAGTTCTTTAACTTTAACTATTTTATCTATCCTATAAGCATTGCTTCCAACAAAAATCAGTCCCTCATCTATATTTCCACTAACAGAATTAATTAAGGCCTCAGATATACAATAGGGAGTTTTACTGGGATCACATTTTTTTAAGCAATTATAACATTTGTAAGGTATAATCCTATTCTTCTCAGCTTTTTTTATAAACTCATTTCTTATAGCTCTTCCAGGAAGTCCTACTGGACTCTTTATTATTTTTATATCCTCTTTTTTTGAATTTATATATGCTCTTTTAAAACTCATTTGGGCATCACATTCTTCAGTAGCCACAAAACGGGTTCCCATCTGTACTCCATCTGCTCCTAATTTTAAAAATTTCACAATATCCTGTCCTGTATATATGCCTCCTGCAGCTATTATCGGAATATTTGCCCCACCTTCAAAGGAACTTGCAACTTTAATAACATCACGCACTATATTATCTAGGCACTCCTTTCCCTCTTGAAGCTGTTCCAGATGAAATCCAAGATGTCCTCCTGCTTCCGGTCCTTCTACTACAATTGCATCCGGCATTTTAGCATATTTTTTAATCCAGTTTCTAATTATAATAGAAGCTGCTTTCCCAGAAGAAACTATAGGTGCTAATTTTATATCGCTGCCTGAAACAAGTTTAGGCAGGTTAAGTGGAAGACCAGCACCTGATATTATTATGTCAGCCTTTTCCTCTACAGAAGTTTTCACCATATCATCATAATCATTTATAGCTACCATGATATTTACTCCGATTATACCCTTAGGACTTAATTTTCTGGCTTTTCTTATTTCCCTTCGCAACGCCCTAATATTTGCTTCCTTAGTATTTATTTTAAAATCTGGCTCCCTATATCCTATTTGGACTGTAGAAATCACACCAATGCCACCTTCGTTTGCCACCGCTTGTGTCAGTCTGTGCCCAGAAATTCCTACACCCATACCACCTTGAATAATGGGTATAGTGGCTTTTAAATTTCCTATGATCAATGGAGGTAATTTCATTACAATTCTCCCCTTTTAAATTTTTGATTATCAAATATTTTGACAATCAAAGTATATATTAAAAACTTTAAACTGTCTATAGTTTTTAAGAATAAAGTTAATATTATTTCCTATTATATCCATATGCTCTTATAAAAATCCAATTAAAATATGTTGTTTAAAAAATAGTTTTAAAAAAGACATAATTTCATTGCTAAAATATTGACAATATTTTTTTAATATTGTATGATCAAAAAGTAATATTTATTTGACTAACTAGTTAATTAGTTTTGTATTGAAATTTATTTGCCTTTAATGAAAACATTTTCTTATACTATCTAATGTTAAAATTATAATTTTTAACATTAAATATAAAAGCTATTTTATAAAGGAGGATTATACATGTCAGAAAAAAATGTAAAAAAAGTGGACAAAGTAAATGAAATGCTGCCAATTCCTCAACTCACTACTTTAGGGCTTCAACATGTACTTGCCATGTACGCTGGAGCTGTAGCTGTGCCTTTAGTAATTGGTAGTTCCGTAGGCTTAACCCCAACACATCTGTCACTTTTAGTAGCTGCGGATTTATTCACCTGTGGTATTGCAACCTTAATACAAGCTATTGGTATTGGAAACGTTATAGGAATAAGACTTCCGGCAATCCTGGGTTGTACTTTTGCAGCTGTGGGCCCAATAATTATTATTGGTAAAAACTTTGGAATGCAAACGGTTTATGGGGCAATAATAGCCTCTGCCATATTTGTGTTACTGGTTGCACCACTATATGGAAAAATATTAAAACTTTTTCCCAATGTAGTAATAGGAACCGTTGTCACAATGATTGGACTTTCACTAATTAATGTAGGTGCTACCAGTATTGGTGGCGGCAGTGGTGCAAAGGATTTCGGAAGTATACATAATCTTTTGCTGGCTGGTTTTGTAATTATTGTAGTATTGCTGTCCAATAAGTACTTAAAAGGTTTCTTTCAATCAATTTCTATTTTAAATGGTATTATTTTAGGTACTATAGTTGCTTCATTTATGGGAATGGTTGATTTTTCTGTAGTTAGAAATGCCAAATGGATAAGTTTTGTATATCCTTTTAGTTTCGGTATACCAAAATTTAATATTGGTACAATAATTATGATGTGTTTTGTAATGTTGACGGTAATGATTGAATCAACAGGTACTTATCTTGGAATCGGTAAAGTCTGTGATAAGAATATAACTGAAAAGGATATAGTACGTGGAATCAGGGCAGAAGGCATTTCCTCACTTTTAGGAGGGATATTCAATTCTTTTCCCTATACTACCTTTAATCAAAATCTAGGTCTTTTGGCCTTGAGTAAAGTAACAAGTCGTTTTGTTGTAGTGGTTTCTGGTATTATTCTTGTTGCCCTTGGATTAATTCCAAAGTTTGCTGCCTTAGCTACTATTATTCCTCAACCTGTTATAGGAGGAGCTACGATTATAATGTTTGCTATGGTTGCCGTTGCAGGTATTCAAATGCTTTCCTCCGTAGATTTTAACAAAAATTCAAATATGCTAGTTGTGGCCTGTTCTATAGGATTAGGTCTTGGAGTAACTATGATGCCTGATTTATTAAAACACACTCCACAAATATTCAATTCCATATTCAGTAGTGGAATTGTTACAGCATCAGTAACAGCTGTAATTCTCAATGCCTTTTTAAATCACGGACAACATGAAAGTGCCATCAAAAGCAGTAATAGTACAGAGGTCTTAAAGAATACTGAAAATTAAACAATTGAAATACAAATAATATACTTGTTTCACTAGGGAAAATAAATCCATATGAGTTTATTTTCCCTAGTTTTTTATATTATTAAAAATGTCCTATTCTATTTTTGAAAGATTTCATCAAATATCAGTTCTTCTGCTGCATCAAAATATTCCTCTAAATCAAACTTACCTTCATCTATGAGATACTGCAGTGATCCTCCTAACATTAAAGATACCATTATAAAAGGTAACATGTCTTTAAGTTTGTTATCAACCTTTTCTATAGATTCACTTTTATCTAATATTTCATCCACATTAGTACGCCATATATTAAAAGTATCTTGAAACTTTTTTCTTATTTCCTCATTTACCGTGCCTTGAACCCAATAGTCAAATTGAATATACTCCAATTCTTTTCTGTTCATAATTTCATCTTTTTTCTGTTCAAAAAGACCCTTAATGTTTTCTTTGGAGTCTTTATTTTTTAAATCAATATAATTTTTACGTAAAGTGGAAAATTTCTCTTGAACCTCGTCTAAAAGTGATATCATTATATCGTTTTTAGTAGCAAAATGATAATGTAAATTGCCCTGGCTCATTTTAGCTTCTTCTGCAATCATATACATGCGGGTTCCACTTATTTTTTCTCTGGATACCACCTTCATTGCAGCATTCAATATCTTTTTTTTTATATCCTTTGTCATATCATCATAACCTCTCTTTTCCCAGCAGCTATATATTTAATTTTGAATAACGACCTCATAATATTATACTCTTTACCCCAAATTTTAAATTAAAATGGACTTAATTTCAACATAAAGATGAATTCCGGCAAAAATAAAATTTTCACCGGAATTCATCTTAGTAATATGGATTTTTAAAAGCGCTTCCAAAGATCACTTGCAAGCTCACGGCTCTTTGCCATAATCTTTTCTTCATCAATACCCATAAGTTCCCTGTCTTCCATAATGACCTTTCCATTTATAATTGTTGTATCTACACATCGTCCATTAATACCAAATAATAAATGGCTGTTAATATTGTTTTCATTAATAGGTGTTGGTGGATTGTAATCTACTATGATTATGTCTGCCAATGCACCCTCCTTTAATATTCCTACCTGTCCATTAATAAATCTCTCAGTTATCTTCCTGTTATTTTCAAATAGCATCTTTGGTATTTCAGTATATGCCACAGTTGAATCCTTTTTAACATGCTTATGAATAATATTTCCCACTTTATAGGATTCCATCATGTCATTAGTATATCCATCTGTTCCAAGTCCAAGCAATATACCTTTCTTATACATTTCAAGTACTGGGGAAGCTCCTACAGCATTGCCCATATTGGATTCCGGATTATGAACTACCATAACATCCTTTTCTTTAATTAAATCCAATTCATTTTCTGCAACATGAATACAATGTACCAAAATGGTTTTATCGCAAAGTACTCCTGCATCATACCATCTCTCTACAATTCCCTTACCATACTTGGCTCTTGAATCTAGTTCGTCTTCAACACCCTCCCCAGTATGAACATGGAATCCAGTATTTAATCCTGCAATAGATTTTAGACACTTTTCCAGAGTTTTTTCTGAAATAGTCATAGAAGCATGAAGTCCAAACATAGCTCTTAACATATCATCATTTTTAGTATTACAGTATTTAATAAACTCTGCATTTTCAGCGATACCTTCATCTGCTATTTTTTCTCCATCTCTATCAGATGTTTCATAACACAAGTTGCTTCGAATTCCTATCTTCTCTGCTGCTTCTGCAATTTTAAACAAACTGCCTCTAACTGCATGCGCACTGGCATGATGATCAAAAACCGTAGTCACACCATTTTTTATTTCATCTACCATTGGTACAATTGCACTATAATAAACATCTTCTAACGTCAATGCCCTATCCAGTCTCCACCACAATCCTGTAAGTATATCCACCAGGTTTTTAGCAGGCGGACTATCATTGGCCATACCTCTGGCAAAAGTACTATAATAATGCATATGGGTATTTATAAATCCCGGCATAATAAGCCTGTTTTTTGCATCTATAAATCTGGCATCTGTATATTTTTCCTTTAATTCTTTAGTAGTACCAATCTCAACGATTTTATTTTCGTCAACCACAACACATCCGCCATTTATAATGGGTCTTGTATCATCTCTAGTAATTACCTTACCATTTCCAACAAGCAGCATTTATTTTCCCCCCAAACTTCTAATATTTATTTTATCATATAGCTGTATTTTTCTATACAAGCCTTAATAATATTCTCCATCTCTTCTGAAATCATATCTTTGTCACCAAGGGTATAATCAGTAATCTGACCATCCTCTTCCCTAACCTTGCAAATACATTTTTCCTTGTCTAAAATCAAGAATCCTTTATTTGTACTGTCTTCAAAGTCTTCCTTGGACCAGAAAAGAGTCACCTTATCTTTATAAGGATTGCCTTTATAAGGGCAGAATATCCCACAGTTCCCACACTCATTGCACATTCCATCTACATGTACAATCTGATGCGAAGATGCAGAATTTTGTTCTACTTTAACTAATACATTGGCTCTATTAGGGCATACATCAACGCATAATTCACAAATATGATTGCAGGCAAGGCATCTCTTGGATTCACATTCGTTATAAGCAGGGTTTTTTAATATACCCTTCTTGCTATATAATTCTTTTGTATCAAAAGAAATGTCTTTCTGTACAAAATCACTACTTAAATTTTCCTTTGTCAATATATCCTTAGCTATTGCTTTTCCATCTGCTATAGCGCTCACAATAGTAGATGGTCCTTTTTTTGCATCTCCTGCAACATATACATTTGAAATATTAGTCTCACATGAGTTGCTTATCTGAGGTAAACCTTTCTCATCCAACTTAATCCCATTATTAGTTAATAACTCGCTATCTATCTGTTCTCCAACGGCAAAAATAACCGTATCAGCATCTAGAGTTTTCATGCTGCCAGTTTTTACAGGTCTCCTTCTGCCTGAAGCATCTCTTTCTCCCAATTTCATCTCATCGCAGATAAGCTTACCATCTTTTATAGCTGTAGGTGAAAGAAGTTCTTCAAATAAGATACCTTCAGAATCAGCTAAATCCAATTCTTCTCTACTGGCAGGCATATATTTCTTAGTTCGCCTATAAACTATAGAAACATTCTCTACCCCTGTTACTCTCTTCGCAGCACGTGCTGAATCCATTGCCACATCACCGCCGCCAATAATACAAACATGCCTGCCTAATTTAACATTTTTCTTTTCTGACTTGTATCTTTCCAGGAAAGATATGGCATCGACAACCTTTTCTTTTCCTTCTTTTAATGATACCTTTCCAGGTTTCCACGCACCTGTTGCCAATACTATATAGTCATATTTCTTCTTCAATTCATCTATATTAGAATCCCCATTTATACCAAACTTAAATTTTACCCCCTGCTTTTTAACAAGTTCAAAATCCTTTTTAATCATATCTGAAGAGATCCTAAACTCTGGTATTACATATTCTACTATACCATAAGGTTTTTCTCTCTTGTCCATTACTGTTACATCCATGCCATTTCTTCTTAGAAACATGGCGGATGCCAACCCAGCCGGTCCTGCACCTATAACTGCCACCTTCTTGCTGCTCTTTAAATCTACCGGTTTGATACCTTCAATATATTTATCCTGAGAATTTAAAACAGCTATCTTCTTCATATTTCTAATTAAAACCGATTCATCATAATCTAATCTTGTACATTTATACTGGCAATTATGATTACAGATAGTTCCTGTAATCGCCGGTGATGCATTATCCTTTACAATTACAGAAAATGCTTCATCATATCTTTTATCACCTACTAAAGCTATATATTCAGGAACTTGCTGATTTATAGGACATCCTATAGTACAAGGTGCTATTGAACAATCATAAATAGGAAGCTCCATAGAAATCTTTCTGCAATCTACAGTTCTCAATTCTTTAAGATGATGTTTATCCGTAAAGGATTCCCTTGCAAGTTCTTCTAATTTAGTTGTATCAATACCTGAAAAAGCACCTTTAAGTTGTTCTTCCACTTTTTCCGCCATCTGAGTTACCCTCTCATATCCTCCTGGTTTTAAAATAGTGGTTGCAAATGTAATCGGTTGTATACCTGTAGCTAAAATTTTATCCACATTAAAGAAATCAGCACCACCTGAATAGGATATCTGCAAGTTTCCATCAAATTCCTTGGACAATTTACTTGCTAAAGTTATTGTAAGTGGGAAAAGGGATCTCCCTGACATATACATCTCCTCACCCGGCAATTCGTCATTTACTATTTTAACTGGTAAAGTATTGGTCAATTTTACTCCTATCTCCAAATTCGATTGTGCAGCAGTATGTTTTAAACGTTTTAGCATAGCCACTCCATCCGCATATTGTAAATCCTTTGTAAAATGATTCGCATTTAAACTTACATAATCATAACCCATACTATTAAAGGTATCTCTGGCAAACTTCTCCCCTAGGAGAGTAGGATTCATCTTTATAAATGTATTTAAATGTTTTTCCTTCAGCAAATAATTTGAGATCTTTTCAATTTCTTCCGGAGGACATCCATGCAACGTGGACAATGTAATGGATGAGCACACGCCTGTTGCTATTTCATTTAAATCCTTCTCATTGAATTTATTAAATAAGTTCATGTGTGAAGAAAGCACTTCTTTGCACTCTTTCCATATCTTTGTACCAGATGCATTTTTCATTCCTTCAATATAAGCATCTATTTTAGGAGATTGTATACCTTTCAAATCATAGCCTACACTCATGTTGAATATAAAATCCCGTTTCTCGCTTAAATTAAGTTCTTTCATCAAAACATGAAGCAGAAACCAGGCCTTTATATATTCATCAAATGCTTCTTGTACCCTTAACTCAGTGGACCATTCCACGTTATAACATTCATCCTGGGCATAAATACATGGCTTAGCCACCGGTAAGTCCTCTCCATCTATAGTTTGTACTGTTTTCAATTCAATGAAACGGCTTCCTGCCAAATAGGATGCCACAATATTTTGAGTAAGTTGCGAATTAGGACCTGCTGCTGGTCCCAGTGGTGAAGATAATCTTTCATTAAATATTATAGTAGATTTTTGTCCCTTATTTTTATAAAACTTATTCTTGTGAATCCCAAATATAGTTCCATTTGTGTTTAACTCTTTAATGGTCCAATTAACCATTTTTTCAAAAGAAATCGGGCGCATTTTATCGCTCATTTTTCATTCTCCCTTCAATAAAATAAATCACCAATACTATCTCATTCATTAATTTTGATATAATATGGAGTGTCTCAAAATAAATTTGAGTCACTCTATAAAAAAATATCCATTTTCTATTTTCCTAAAAATCTAGGTGTCTTTTCTTTTAAAAGTTTATCAAATATATTAACTGGACTTTTTACCTTACTCAATAATATCATTGCCGCAATAATATAAGGTTTATACCCTGCCTGTTTATACAGTGGATCACGATAGCGATCAAATACTGAAGCTTCTACTTCTCCTTCTTTACAACTTACACCACTTATATCAGCTGGAAGACAGTGCATATAAAGTGCTTTTCCATTCTTAGTAAGCTTCATCATATCTTCAGTACATTCCCAATCTTTATGTTTTGCATTTTGTGCTAAAAGTTCCTTCTCAAGTATTTTTATTTCATCAAATTTACCTTCACCATACAAATTTGTTCTCTTTTCCATGGCAGTAAATGATGCCCAGCTCTTAGGATAAACGATATCAGCATTTTCAAATGCTTCTTTCATTGAACTGGTCTTAACAAATTTGCCGCCGCTCAATTCCGCATTTTTTCTAGCAACACTTTCTACCTGAGGCATTAAATCATATCCTTCCGGGTGGGCAAGTGAAACTTCCATTCCCATTCTTGTCATTAACCCTACAATACCTTGAGGAACTGACAGTGGTTTACCATAAGAAGGTGAATACGCCCATGTCATAGCCATTTTTTTACCTTTAAGATTTTCTACTCCTCCAAAATGATGGATTATATGTAACAAATCCGCCATACATTGGGTTGGATGATCTATATCACATTGAAGGTTTACAAGAGAAGGGCGTTGTTGAAGAACACCATCTTCATATCCCTGCTTAACTGCATCAGATACATCATGCATATATTTATTACCTTTACCAATAAACATGTCATCTCTTATACCTATAACTTCAGCCATAAAAGAAATCATATTTGCTGTCTCACGTACAGTTTCACCATGTGCAATTTGAGACTTAGACTCATCCAAATCCTGCACTTCAAGTCCAAGTAAATTACATGCACTTGCAAAACTAAATCTTGTCCTTGTAGAATTATCCCTGAATACTGAAATACCTAATCCACTATCAAAAATTTTAGTGGAAATATTATCTTTTCTCATTTCACGAAGGATATCGGCAACTGTAAACACAGCTTGAAGTTCTTCATCCGTTTTTTCCCAAGTTAAGAAAAAATCATTATTGTACATCTTTCCATAGTTTAAACTTCCCAGTTTTTGAATTAAATTTTTAATTTCAGACATAATTACCCTCCCAATTTTAAATTCATTTATAGATTTATTAAAAATATATCCCGAATAAATTTTTTAAACGTCAATTGATATTAGATTAACTAGTTAATTAAATTTTATAATAATAGTTGATCTTTGTCAATAATTTAATTATGTTTTTTTACCATATCAATGGCAACTCTACGAGCTCTTTGAAAAATTTTATCACAATCTATTGTCAAAATTTTACCATCCATTGAAATAATATTACCATTAACCATAGTCATTTTAGTAAAACAGCTGTTACCCAGACACACCAGAGATACCAATGGATCATGACAACCAGCATATTCAATTTTATTCAAATCAAACAATATAATATCAGCTGCCTTGCCTACATCCAATCTACCTGTATCTGATCGTCCTAAAACATCTGCGCCACCTCTGGTAGCAATTTTTAGTATCTCATAAGCACTTAGCCCATTGCTTCCATATTTTAAATGATTTAATAGATAAGCTCTTTTAACTTCCTCCCACATATTGGATCCATCATTGCTTGCGCTTCCATCTACACCAATACTCAACTTACCTGAGACCTTTACAATATCACTAGTTCTACAAATTCCACTGCCCAATTTCATATTTGATGAAGGGCAATGAGCTATACCTGTACCATTAAGATTATTAATTTCTCTATCATTTAAATATATTCCATGAGCATACCATACATCTGATCCAATCCATCCCAGATCCTCCATGAGTTCAAAAGGCCTTCTTCCATATTTCTCAATGCAGAATTTTTCTTCATCCAAGGTTTCAGCTAAATGAGTATGCATCATAACTCCCAGTTTTCTGGCCAATTTTCTTGTCTCAACCATTAAATCCCTGGTTACAGAAAAAGGAGAACATGGTGCAAATGCAATTCTGATCATAGAAAAGTCACTGGGATCATTATATTTGTTAACTAGCCTATCACAGTCCTCCAGTATTTTATCTTCTTTTTGAATAACAGACATGGGTGGTAGTCCCCCTTCATCCCTGCCTAAAGACATGGAACCTCGAGTGGCATGGAATCTAATTCCTATTTTATTTGAAGCCTCTATTTCGGTGTCAATTAAAGTATCTGGTTGATCAGACGGAAATACGTAATGATGATCGGAAGTTAAAGTACACCCTGTTCTTAAAAGCTCACTAAATCCTACTATTGCACCATAATAAACCGCCTCTGGATTTATATTTTTCCAATAATCATAAAGCTTCATAAGCCATGGAAAAAGAGGTTGCTCTTGCACCTCCTTAATTCCCCTAAATAAGGTCTGATATAAATGATGATGGGTATTTACAAAACCCGGAAGTGCAATAAGGCCTGTACAATCTATTTTTTCACATTGTCCAGATACTGAAAAATCATTTCCTATTTTTATAATCTTGGGCCCATCAATAAGTATATTACAATTTTTTAATATATCATCTCTATCATTAAAAGTATAAACAAAATCAATATTTTTAAGCAATATCATCTTTACCTTTTCCCCCTATTATAAAAGCTTTACAGTTCAATGAATTTTATACTTTACATTCAACAAAATACATCAGTTCCAGCTAGTATTATTATAACTTTCACATGGATAATCTGGAAATTAGATTAACTAATCAATTTAACTTTATCATAGCAAAAAATACTTGTCAATATACAACAAATTTCATATTAGCCATCCATTTCATTGTTATACTTTTTTTATTTTGCTATAATAGTTTATTAGAACAGCTTTTTTAAAATGGAACTTATAAAAGGCAGGTAAAAAAATATGAGTACTTTTTTATTTAAAACTAAAGAAATCAACTATACTCCTGTAAGTAATGTTTTTATAGATAAATTTATGCCTAAAGCCCGTGGAGAATTTGTTAAAGTATATATCCTAGGACTAAAATATTGC
The DNA here is from genome assembly GCF_041205085.1 of Clostridium moutaii. NCBI lineage: Bacteria > Bacillati > Bacillota > Clostridia > Eubacteriales > Clostridiaceae > Clostridium > Clostridium moutaii. Next base: position 56,847 of record NZ_JBGEWD010000010.1, on the reverse strand, counting down.
AAATCTGGTGAATTTGGCGTTAGCTCACAAATCATGGCGAGCGCTTTGCATCTTTTAGAAACTGATGTACTAAACGCTTGGAATTATTGGAATGATGAAAATGTCATTAAAATGATTCCAGTTGACAACATGGGAAATTACAATATAGAATTTCTGGATTTAACAGATAGGGAGATAGAAAAAGAAGATAATATAAACTTATTAGAAGAACTAAGTAAAAATTCTATTAAAGATATGCTTGAAGATATAGAGAAATCCATGGGAAGACCTCTATCTTCAAAAGAAATGACTATGTATATAAGTTGGCTGAATGATTTAAATTTTTCTCCAGAAATTATACTTCTTTTAGTCCAATATTGTACATTAAAGGGTAAAACAAACAGCAGATATATAGAAAGAACTGCCATGTCCTGGTTTGACGCTAAAATAAAAGATATAAATGATGCTCAAATTTTCATAAAAAAACATGAGGACAAGTGGATTAAAATAAGAAAAATTTTAAATTACCTTGGTATAAAAGATGGAGAAGTAATGAAACCACAGGAAGAACTGCTTTCAAAATGGACTGAAAGCTATAATTTTTCTTTAGAAATAATATATAAAGCTTGTGATATATGTTTTCAGAGAATAAATAAAGCTGATTTTAAATATATTGACGGAATATTAACCAGCTGGAATAAGGATAAAATTAAAACCCTAGAAGATATTGAAAAAAAAGATGTAAAAAAATCCAATTATACTAATTTTAAAAATACCAACAAAGGTGCAGAAAACAAAAACTCTAAAGGTACTTTCAATAATTTTAAGCAAAGGGATTATGACTTTAAAGATTTAGAAAAAAAATTGTTAGGATGGGATAAAAATGATTAAAAGTTACCATTCACGGATAATGAAAACTTATGAAAAAATAAGAGAAGAAGATGAAAGATCCTTGAGCGCACGGAAAAAGGAAATTGAAAAAAAAATTCCTGAAGTAATGGATATTCAAAGATTTATAGGAAAACTAAGTTTGAAATTATCAATAAATATATTAAATAATGTTGAAAATAAAGATAGATATCTAAAGGAACTAAAAGAAAAAATTACAGATCTGAAAATTAAAAAATCTGAGATCTTAGCAGTTAATAATTATCCCATAGATTATCTGGAAATACATTATCAATGTCCCAAGTGCAAAGACACCGGATTTATGGGAAATCAAAAATGCAGCTGTTATAAACAAAAGCTTATCAAATTATACTATAATAATTCGGAGCTAATAAATATACTAAATAAAAACAATTTTGATAATTTTAATTTTCAACTATATTCCTCTTTAAAAGGTAAGGAAAACCCAACCAGCCCTAGAAAAAACATAGAAAAGATAGCTTCTATATCATGGAGTTATATAGAAAATTTTTCTTCTTCCAATGAAAACCTATTATTTTACGGTAATCCCGGTACAGGTAAAACCTTTTTATCAAATTGTATATCAAAAGAGCTATTAGATAGAGGTTTTTTAGTTGTTTACAGAACCTCAGAAGCCCTCATAGAGGATTTAAGAAATATAAGATTCAAAAATGACAATGATTTAGAAGATTTTCTTATGAATTGTGATTTACTTATAATAGATGATTTGGGATCAGAACAAATAACAGATTTTTCTAAGACTGAATTATTCAATATCCTAAATAGAAAGTTATTAAAGCAAAAAAAAATGCTCATATCAACTAATTGTGATTTAGAAGAACTTTTAAAATCCTATTCAGAAAGAATTTCCTCCAGATTATTAGGAGACTTTACATTATGTAAATTTTTTGGAGAGGATATACGAATAAAGCAAAACATACAAAATAAAAATTTAAAATAAAAACAGCCGTATCATAATAGATCCATGAAACAAGTACAGGTTAGATTTTTTACATGAATCTATGCTCATCCTCCTGTACTTTTTAAATTTACATGGAAATGTCAAAAAATTTTTACTTTTACTTATTTAATGGAATTTCAACTTCTGCTGTCATACCAGACTTTAACACCCCACTTTTATCTTTTATGGAAATCTTTATTTTGGTAGCTATATGATCTTCATCTGAAGTTGACTGTTTATCTTTAGGAGTATACTCCTTCTTTAAATCGATATAATTTATCTTTCCCTTCTGTGCACCCAGTGAAGTTTTAACAGCTATAGATTGATTATAATGTACTTTATCCAGATATTTGTCTGGTAAATAACATATAACATACAAATCATTTTTTACAGCTATATCTGCAATATTACTTCCAGTAGTTACAATATCCCCTAATTGAAAATTCTTACTTATTATAATTCCATCAGATAATGCAGTTATATTGTATTTATCAAGTTCATTTTTCGCTTGATTCAACTGAGCCACAGATTGATTTAGATCCTCTTGTGCTGCTTTAATTTCATCACCAGTAGCTCCATTTTCCAGAAGTTTTAACTGTGCATTTACAGCTTCGTAGTTTGCACTTGCAGTTTCAATGGCCTGGGAAGTAGAACCTTCTTTCATTAAATCAAGCTGTTGCATAGCATTATCAAGCTTTGACTTTGCAGAAAAAAGTGTATAATTTGAAGTATCCATTTTAGACTTGACATCATCTAATTCTTTCTGAGATATTGCTCCTGATTTATTTAAGAGCAGGTATTTTTCATAATCCGAGTTGGAGTTATCATATGTAGTTTGAGCAATATTTAAATCTTGCTGGGCAATTGAAACGTTGTTTTGTGACTGATTTATCTGTTCTTGTCTATTCCCTGACTTTAACAAATCCACCTGTGCATTTGCAGCCTTAACTTGTGCTCTAGCTTGTTCAATTTGTTCAGGACGTGCACCTGCATTTAATTCAGATAATTTTGCTTTTTTCATATCAACTACCGCCTGTAACTGCTCCACCTGATATTTTTGATTAGAATTATCTACAAGGGCAATTATATCACCTTTTTTCACCTGTTCACCTTGATTTTTATTCATACTTATGATTTTTCCACTGACAGTACTATTGGCAGAAATAGTATTATTTTCAATGTCACCTTTTAAAGTTAGCGAAGACCTGTTCCCACAACCTGTTAATATAACTGCAGCAAATAAAATGCACATCCATATTCGCCTCATAAAACCACCTCTCATCCTAAAATAATCTTATTTTAAATCCTGCGGTATTTTCTAAGTGCCAATATATTCAATATAATAAAAGCAATGCAGATTCCTACTAAAACAAAGATGTCTATCCAAATTGAATTCAGACCTTTTCCACGTATCATAATCTGTTTAAGAGCATCCGCGGAATAATACAAAGGCATAAATCTTCCAATTGCCTGGAGCCAGGGTGCCATTGTACTCATATCAAATATTCCAGAAAAAAACACCTGTGGAACTACAATAAGTGGTATAAATTGTATCATCTGAAGTTCATTTTCTGCAAATGCAGATAGTGCAGTTCCCATAGTTAGTGCCACCATGGCAGTTAAAAAAGTAATTATAAGTACTAGAATAAAAGATCCCACCATCATCATATGAATGATATGAACTGAAAACCACGCTATAAGAACTGCCTGTATTATAGTAAATATACCGAATCCTAAAATATAACCAAGAACAATCTCCCATCTGCGTACTGGAGTTGCAAGCAGTCTCTCAAGAGTACCCTGAGTTCGCTCCCTCAGGAAAGAAACACCTGATATTAGAAATACAAAGAAAAATACAAAAAACCCGATAAGTATAGGCCCGAAATTGTCAAAAGAAGACATATCTTTATAACCATATAAATAAGTTATATCCGGCTTAATTCCTAAATTTGCCCCCTGAATACTATTTTGAACCATTGCAATAACTGCTTTACTTTTTCCTGGATCACTTCCCTCCAGTGTAATATATGGAATCCCCCCTTTATAATCTATAACTGCATCCAATTTTGATTCACTTATAAGTATATCTGCTTCACTTTCACTATATCTGTCTACAACTACATCCTCATCCTCTAATCTATTTATAAATTCTTGGGGTGCATTTATAACTCCTATCTTAGGATGATACTGTTTCCCATTAAAAATATAAGACATCAATGTCAATATGAAAATAGGTGCCAGTATCATAAGTGCAATAGTTCTCTTGTCATTTCTAAGCTGGCGCAAAATACGTATAGTGAGTGCAATAACTTTCATCTCTTACCTCCATAGTACAAAAAAGCTTCTTCTATAGTATTGGAATCAGTATCTTTTTTCAGTATCTCAGGAGTACCCACCGCAATTACCCTTCCATTACGAATCATACAAAGGTTATCACATTTATCAGCCTCATCCATCACATGTGTTGTAATTATAATGGTAGTTCCTTTTTTACTTAAGCCATTAAGTTCATCCCATATAGATTTACGAAGTACGGGGTCAATCCCTACTGTAGGTTCATCCAAAATAAGTACTGGAGGTTGATTTAACATTGCAATAGCTAGGGATAAGCGCCGCTTCATACCCCCTGAATATTGGCTAACCCTTTTCTTTAAATCCTCAGATAAATTTACTAATTCCATAACTTCATCAATACGTTTTGTGCAATCCCTTTTAGATATATTGTACATGGCTGCAAAAAACTTTAAGTTCTCCTCTGCGGTAATATCCCCATAGAGGGCATCGGATTGGGCCATATATCCCATTTTATTCATCATTGAAAGCTTTGGCATCTTCTCGCCCAATACATAAATTTGTCCATGGGTGGGCATATCAATACCTGAAATCATTTTCACAAGAGTTGTCTTTCCAGAACCGGAAGGCCCTAGTAAACCAAAAATCTGAGAATATGATATTTTCAGATTTATATTGTAAAGTATTTGCTGCTTTCCAAAATACCTATCCACATTTTCAACTACTATACTACAAGAATTATGCTCCATAGTACTCCTCCTCATAGCTGATTATACTACAGAGATGGCTATTCATAATAAACATTTTTTCTAATTTTGTTGATTTTTGTTTTACTTTACGTGTAAAATATTACATGAATTCAAGCGAAAGCGAAGTGAACATTCATGACCTCAAAAGCAAACCAATTGCTTAAAGATACCTTTATTGAGCTGTATATCTATAAATCTATAAATAAAATAAGTGTAAAGGAACTATGCCAGAAATCCGGTCTAAATCGCGGAACCTTTTACAGTTATTATGAAAATATAGATAATCTGCTGGAAGAAATAGAAGAAGAATTACTGTCTGATGTAGTAAACATAATGAAAACAGAAAATATTATAATTCACAAACAAGAAGATCTTAATATCTTTTTAGAAACCATAAAAAAATTATTCAATTACATAAGAGAGCATAGCAATTATTTCAAAGCTCTCGTTGGCAAAAACGGGGATAGTCTATTTATACACAAGATAAAAAATGCCATGAAAATGAAACTTTCTATAAAATTTAAAGCTGAGAAGAGAAGCCTTGGAAATTTAAATGAGTACTTGCTGGAATACATATCCTCGGCAAATATAGGAGTTATGACTTACTGGGTTGAAACAGGTATGAAAGCAGATCCTGAAGATTTAATCAATCTAATGATCAAAATACTGTTTAAAGGACCTTTTAATATAAGATAGTATAATTTATTTCCTACATATATAATATAAGCCTTGCAATTTTTTAATTGCAAGGCTTATCCANGAAACAGGTATGAAAGCAGATCCTGAAGATTTAATCAATCTAATGATCAAAATACTGTTTAAAGGACCTTTTAATATAAGATAGTATAATTTATTTCCTACATATATAATATAAGCCTTGCAATTTTTTAATTGCAAGGCTTATCCATGGTGCTGGCAGTAGGCTTCGAACCCACGACCTACTGATTACAAGTCAGTTGCTCTACCAACTGAGCTATGCCAGCAGATATGGCGACTCAGAAGGGTATCGAACCCTCGACCTCCGGCGTGACAGGCCGGCACTCTAACCAGCTGAGCTACTGAGCCATATTAAATAATAATATTACATGGTGGGCACAATAGGGCTCGAACCTATGACCCTCTGCTTGTAAGGCAGATGCTCTCCCAGCTGAGCTATGCGCCCATATAATATTGGTGACCCCTAGCAGACTTGAACTGCTGTTACCACCGTGAAAGGGTGGTGTCTTAACCGCTTGACCAAGGGGCCTTATGAAAAATAAAATTATATTATAATTCTCAACCTAAATGAGTAAATCTCCCCCCTAGAGTAGACTTCTCATTTAAGTTAATCAATTATTGATTTTACAAATATATACATATCTGTATACATGGCGACTCAGAAGGGTATCGAACCCTCGACCTCCGGCGTGACAGGCCGGCACTCTAACCAGCTGAGCTACTGAGCCATATTAAATAATAATATTACATGGTGGGCACAATAGGGCTCGAACCTATGACCCTCTGCTTGTAAGGCAGATGCTCTCCCAGCTGAGCTATGCGCCCATATAATATTGGTGACCCCTAGCAGACTTGAACTGCTGTTACCACCGTGAAAGGGTGGTGTCTTAACCGCTTGACCAAGGGGCCTTATATATTCTTTCAAGTCATATCTGGCGACCTGACATAGTCTATAATACAAAATATTCGTTAAAGTGTCAACACCTTTTTTTCAGATTCTCAAATATATTTCCCCATATTACCTCTAAAATCCTTATATATCAACACTTTAAGAAAATTTCCAGGTTTTAAATTAATTATACAACTTTTTATTTACAAGCCTGTATCTATTAAGATTAATAATTCTTTGTGCCCATATAACCTATATATTCCATTACTATCAATGCAGTATCTTCAATAGCCCTTTTTGTCACATCTATTACTTTACAATGTAACCTTTTTATAAGCCTGTCCGAAAACTCTAATTCTTGAAGAACTCTCTCTTCATTGGCATACTTCAATTTTGTTGACATCATATTATACCTATCCATTCTATGTTTCCTTATTTCTATTAAATGTAGTGGATCTATAGTAAGCGCCACAATTTTTCTTCTGTCAATTTGAAATAATTCTTCTGGCACCGGTACTTCCGGCATAAGTGGTATGTTTAAAGCCTTTATCCCCTTGTTTGCCAGATACATGCACAGTGGCGTCTTAGATGTTCTAGAAAGACCCAATAACACTACATCTGCATGTTTGATACCTGAGTTATCCTTACTGTCATCATATTGAATAGCAAATTCTACTGCTTCTATTTTCTTATAATATTGAGAATCTATCTCCCATATAGCACCTGGTCTGTATTCAGGTATCTTGTTTAACAATCTAGAGGCCATACTTATACAAGGTCCTAGGATATTACTTATAGGTATATTGGATTCTATACACCTTTGAATTAAAAATTCCCTTACTTCTACAAGTACAATTGTAGATATAATCATAATATTTTCTTTACTGTCTAATCCATTTATAAATTCATTTACATCTTCAAAACTCTTTATATATGGAACCCTATGAACTTCTATGTCTGAATAAAATTGACAAGCAGTTCCCTTAGCTACAAGTTCTGCTGTTTCACCTATAGAGTCAGATACTGCATATATTTTTAACATAAATAAGCCCTCCTACTTTTGATGTCTTTTTGATAATTCTACAAGTGCGCATCCCTCAACAGCATCTATTCCATTATTATTACAAAAATCTAATATTTCTTGGCTTTCTGCACCAGGTTGTATTAATATTTTATCTATTCCCAACTTATTAGCTGCTTTAACTATATCAATTCCCACTGCAGGGTTTATGCATAAATCCAATACATGTACCTTAGGAAGCACCTTTTCCAAAGAATCATAAATACTTCCAGCAATATCCCTCGGGTTTACTCCAACTACATTAAACCCTGCAGCTTTTAGAGAATTTAATATCTTAAATGCATATTTCCCCTCCTTAGAAACATTTCCAATAACTGCCCAATTCTTATAATATAGCAAATTAGAAGCTTTCATCCTTATCTCCTCTTTCCATAATAATATTTCATAATAAATTTTAATAATTTCATCTCTAGTATTATTATAAACAACTTTTCGTAAATATATATATTTTTACAGTAATTTAAAATTACAAGCTATATTAAAAATACCATAAGTAAGTTAAAATATATATTATAAAGTTTATTAAAATAAGGAGGTATACTTTTGTTTTATGAAATAATTGTGATTGGTGCAGGTGCTTCTGGCATCATGGCTTCAATTACTGCAAAAGATAATGGAAAAAACGTAGCAATATTGGAATCCAAAAATAGAATGGGAAATAAAATCCTATCTACTGGAAATGGTAGATGTAATATAACAAATAAAAATATAAATCTTACTAAATATCATAGTAAAAATATTCATTTTGCCGAAAATATTTTAAATAAATTTTCAGTTAAAGATACAATTACATTTTTTGAGTCCCTAGGACTTCCCCTTATAACCTTGGAAAATGGAAGAATGTATCCTCTTTCCCTTCAGTCATCATCTGTATTGGATATATTAAAAATGGCAGTTGAAGATAGGAACATACCCATTTATTTTAATTCTAAAGTTACCGATGTAATTTATGACAAGAAATCCTTTAAAATTTTCTGTGATAATGAAGTCTATGAGTGTAACAAACTCATATTATGCACTGGTGGCAAATCTGCCCCCCATACTGGTTCTGATGGTTCAGGCTTTGACATATGCAAAAAATTAGGCCACAGCATGATAACTCCTCTTCCTGCCCTGGTACAGCTAAAACTAAAATATGACCACTTGAAGGCTCTCTCCGGGGTAAAATTCAATGGATATGTGGATATATTGATAGATGATGAATTAAAAAAACATGAATATGGTGAAATTCTATTTACAGACTACGGCATATCAGGTCCTCCTATATTGGAAATAAGCCGTATAGCTTCCTGTAATTTATTGGATAATAAATTTGTGAAAATCAGGATTGACATGTTCCCAAATTTACAAAAAGAAAAACTACCTGAGTTTTTAGAAAATCATTGGGGAACTTTTAGTTATAGGAGTGTCTATAATTCTCTTATAGGAATAATAAATAAGAAAGTCATACCAATACTTCTAAAGGAAGCTTCAATAAGTGATATTCATAAGCCTTGTTATGAACTGGATTGGCGAGAAAAAAAGAATATATATAATTTATTAAAGTCCTGGGAATTCATTGTATATGATACTAATTCATTCAGAAATTCACAAGTTACCTGTGGTGGCATTAATACAAATGAAGTAAACTGTAATACCCTGGAATCCAAAAAAGTAAAAAATTTGTATCTGGCTGGTGAAGTGTTGGATGTAGATGGAGACTGCGGTGGTTTCAATTTACAATGGGCATGGAGTTCTGGATTTATGGCAGGAAAAAGTGCTGCTGAAACATAATTCATCAGCATTTCCCTCTATTTTTATATTTCATTACTATGCCAGATGGCCTCTATAACGGATAGTTCCTTGCCATTGTCATCAATAATCTTATGTAAAGATACATAGTTTCCATCTTGTTTTTTTAATTCAGTAAATATCTTTATTTTTTCCCCGTATAATGCCTCTTTTTCATAGGTTATATTTATATGTTTTATAGTATATTTAAGTATTATATCCAAAGGTATAGTTTCTACAATCCAATCTATATATTTAACATTGTTAACATGTCTGTTAGTGTCTATGTCACTATATCTTACATTAAAACTTTTCTCAATGGTAAACTTTTCAGGTAACTTCACATTTTTAATAGGCAAAGGCTTATTGTCATTTTCAGTTAATCCAAAAATTTTATACATATCTTTAGTTATTCTAAGTATTTTCCTTTTATTAATATCTATCAAAAGCCATATTGAATTAGCCTTAGCTATAACATTATCTTCCTGATCCAAAACTTCAAAAGTTCTATAACCATAGAATTTTCTAAATGAACAAGCATTGGTCCTCACCCTAACTTTCTGACCATATCTGGGGTATTGCTCTATATCTATATCCCACTTATACAAAACCCATGCCACTCCATTTTTCTTTGAATAACTCAAGCCACCTCCTAAATCCTGAGAATGTTTGGTAGCTATATCTCCGAAATAATTTACAAGGCTGGTTATCAGCAACCTTTCTTCATAATCTATTTCGTAGTAATTCACTTCATATTCTTTTTCAGCAATTGATCTATTCATTATCTCTCACTTCCTATTCTTAATTATAATATTCAAAATATAATGTGTAAATTTATTTTCATCTTCAATTGTACACTATAATTATATATTATAATATAATCTCTATTTTTTCCATAGAATAAAATATCATCTTTAAATAAGTTTTACTGTGAAAGCTTATCTAAAGATGATATTTAAATATATATTTTATATATGACTTACATCTATTGTCTGATCCCTGCCCGGTCCCACAGAAACTATAGATATTTTTGTATTTGTAAACTCTTCTATTCTACTTAAATATTTCTTAGCACCTTCTGGTAATTCATCATAAGTTCTGGCATTTTCTATACTTTTGTTCCATCCTTGAAACTCTTCATATATAGGCTCACATTTAGCTAAATCTTCTAGACTTGCAGGTACATAATCTATAATCTTTCCATTAACTTTATATCCAGTACAAATTTTTACCTTTTCAAGTCCTGCCAAAGTATCTATTTTAGTAATAGCAAAACTTGTAAGTCCTGAAAGCCTGCTGCTGGTTTTAAGTATTACCAGATCCAGCCATCCGCACCTTCTGGCTCTGCCTGTAGTAACTCCATATTCATGCCCATTTTCTCTAATCCAATTCCCCGTTTCATCAAAGAGTTCTGTAGGGAAAGGTCCTTTTCCTACCCTTGTAGTATAAGCTTTGGCCACGCCTACCGCACCTGCTATCATAGTAGGGCCTATTCCCGAACCAATACAAACTCCTCCTGCAATGGTACTGGAAGAAGTAACATAAGGATAGGTGCCATAATCTATATCCAGCAGAGTTCCCTGCGCTCCTTCAAATAACACTTTTTTGCCGCTTTTTATATTTTCATAAACTTTTACAGATACATCCCTTACATAAGGAGCCAATGCCTTTCCATAATTAACATATTCATTGTATATTGAATCAAAATCTAAAGGTTTTTCTCCATAAACCTTTGTTATTATATCATTTTTTATTTTTAAATTTTCTCTTAAATTTCCCTCAAATACATCTTGATGCATAAGATCACATACTCTTATACCGCTTCTCTCCATTTTATCCGTATAACAAGGCCCGATTCCCTTTCCTGTAGTTCCTATGTCCTTTTTACCTCTGGCTCTCTCTTTAATACCGTCTAACACTTTATGATAGGGCATAATAAGCTGCGCCCTATCGCTAATTATCAAATTCTTAGGTGAAATATGCACACCTAATTTTTTTAAATAATCTATTTCTTCAAATAGAGCCTTTGGATCAAGCACTACTCCATTTCCTATTACATTAATTTTATCCATATAAAGTATCCCAGATGGTACAAGATGAAGTTTATACTGTTTATCTCCCACTTCAACTGTATGACCTGCATTACTACCGCCTTGAAATCTAACAACCATATCTGCACTTTTAGCAAGATAATCTGTAATTTTGCCTTTTCCCTCGTCACCCCATTGGGCTCCTAAAACAATAAATGCTGACATAAGAATTTCCTCCCCTTTTTATATAGGTTAATATTTGATAAATATTTGTAATTACAAGAGCAATAGGTATTTATATTATTCTCCAAGTATATCTCTGGCAACTACTACCCCTGTTACTGAAGCTTGCATAAGACCTCTTGTAATTCCGGCTCCATCTCCCATTGCATATAAATTTTTTATAGATGTTTCAAATTTGCCATTTGTTTCAAATTTACTAGAATAAAATTTCACTTCTACACCATAGAGCAGTGTATTTTTGCTATAGAGTCCTGGTGCAACATTATTAAAAGCTTTTAATGCTTCGACTATAGATGTCAAATATCTTTGAGGCAAGACAAAACTCAAATCTCCAGGTACTGCAGATTTTAAAGTTGGTATTGTAGTTGATTTTTTAAGCCTGGAATAATCCGTTCGTCTTCCGTTTAACAGATCTCCCAATCTCTGAACCATTATGCCTCCTCCTGTAAGCATATTACCAAGCTTTGCAATATATTTACCGTAAGTTATCGGCTGATTAAATGGCTTGGTAAAAGATGTAGAAACCAGCATGGCAAAATTTGTATTTTCTGTTCTAAGCTCTTTCTCCTCATAGCTATGACCATTTACCACTGCTATTGTACCATCATAATGTTCTTCCGATACAACTCCACCTGGGTTCATGCAAAAAGTTCTAACTTTATTATCAAATGTATCTGAATAATATACAAGTTTTGCCTCATATAGATCCCTGGTTAAATTATCCATTATAGAATTTGGAACTTCTACTCTTACACCTATATCTACAGCATTATTAGTAGTTTTCAGATTTAATTTCTTGGATTGAACTGTAAACCATTCTGCACCAGCTCTACCTGGAGCAACTACTACATAATCCGCCAGAATATTTCTCTCTCCATCCTTATTTTTGACAGTTACTCCAATAGCCTTGTTGTTCTCAACCAATATATCCTTTACTATTGTGAGTTCACTAAATTCCATGTTTGTATTATTTAAAAGATGGTAGTACATTTTTTTTAGTATCTCATAGGCCAATTCTGTTCCCAAATGTCTAACCGGACATTCTATGAGCCTGATATTGTATTTACTTGCTTCATATTTTATCTTATCTATTTTCTCGTTATTCAACCCATATATGGTTTTATTAGCTCCAAAATTCAAATATATATCATCACAATATTTTATTAGCTTTTTACATTCATCTTCTGAAAAATATTCTAGAATTCTTCCTCCCACTTCCGGGCTTAAAGAAAGTTTTCCATCAGAAAAAGCTCCTGCACCAGACCAGCCAGAAGTAATACCACATGGATTGCAATTTACACATTTCCCTGTTATTCTTGCAGGACATTTCCTGCTTTCTATATTTCTGCCTTTATCAATTATTAATATATTCATTTTTTTATTAAGTTTTGTAAGCTCTAAGGCAGTAAATATTCCTGCAGGGCCAGCTCCAACTATTATAACATCATATTTCTCTTTCAAGTAGCATCCCTCCTTCAATATGGTATCAAAATTAAATGTTACAGTCAATAAAAAATGCGAATATTTTTTATAAATTTCGTGTCAAAATTCGTAAATTGTATTAAAACATATATTTTAATTTTAGCTATAATTTGTAAAATTATAATACAATTTTATTAACATTTTGACTTTACTTTCATAATATATATTGTAGTAAATTTTATGGAGGTACCTAATGAACAACAACGATAGTAAAGACATCAAAGAAGAATCCATTGAAGATTATGATTATCCTAGAAATACTTATCCACCCTACTATTGCCCTCTATACAATTGTCCCTATGACTCATCAATGATGGACCAATATGATGATGAAGAAGGCCCAGAGGAACCAAATGATCTTGATTCAGCATACAGGCAGAACGGGCGCAGAAGGCGCAGAAGAAGACGCAGAAGAAGACGTAGAAATTCATTTTTCCCTGGAGTGGGTCCAATAATATTCCCAATTGTATTCCCATTTGGAGATTTTGATGATTTTGATGATTGGGATTATTGAATAAAATTTTTTCCATTTACATTATAATATCATCCTATACCTTTTAAATAAAAAATGCTTCAAATTGTTGAGAAACCCCAATGATTATGGGATCTTCAAAACAGTATGAAGCATTTTTGTTTTAAGCCCTAAATATACTTATGCAATAATAATATAAATCTATAATAGATCTTTTAATTCAGGTACTACATTTGGTGGAACTTCACCAAGCACTGCTTTCACTAGGTTTTTTGCAGCAAGCATTGCCATATCAAAACGAGTTTTTGCTGTAGCTGAACCAATATGCGGCACAGTTATAACATTTGGCATTTTTAAAAGAGGGTTGTCAGGACTTACCGGCTCTGTTTCATAAACATCCAATCCTGCAGCAAGTATTTTTTTGTTATTGAGGGCATCTATTAATGCCTTTTCATTAACTACTTGCCCTCGGGAAGTATTTATAAAAATCGTTGATTTTTTCATCATATCAAATTCCCTGTAATCAATCATATGATAGGTATGCTTATTATAAGGAACCATTATTGAAATAAAATCAGATTTTTTCAACAAATCATCAAAATTTTCATACTCTACTCCCAGCTCTTTTTCAATATTTAATCTTCTATTTCTATTGTAATACAGAACATCCATATTAAAACCAAGCTTTGCCTTCCTGGCAACATATTCCCCAATTCTTCCCAGGCCAACGATCCCTAAAGTAGCATGATTCATATCAACTCCAAAGCCATCATTTTCAATTTCTTTTTTCCATCTGCCTTGTTTTACATATTGATCCAATTCTGTAATTCTTCTGGCCGCTGAAATCATAAGTGCAAGAACCAAATCTGACACCGTTTCATTCAATACAAAAGGAGTATTAGTTCCCATGACACTTTTGCGCTTCATAGCCTCTATGTCAAAGTTATCATAACCAACAGAAATATCACTGACAACTTTAAGCTTAGGTGAATAAGACAATATTTCCTCATCAATTTTCGTACCTGAAGTTAAAAGACCTTCCACATCAGCTAAATTTTCAATAAGTTTATCCTTAGGTATTCTTTCATCAGAATCCCATTTTCTATATTCACAGTATTCTGAAATAAAGGCTTCTACCTTTTCTGGAATAGGTTTCGCTATAAATACTTTAGGTTTATCCATTATCCTCCTCCTGACAATATTATTTAATTAGGATCTTGTAACATCTTTTATTCCATATATGCTCCGCTCATTGCTGATGCAGCATGTTCAGTATATCGTTTAAAAACTCCATAACGTTCATGGTGCTTAGGTGGCTTCCAATTTGCTTTACGTTTCAGCAATATTTCATCAATCTCTTTTGCTGAACATTCTTTTCCCTTTATTCCTATTATCCGTAATGTTCTGCTATCTATGTCCAATTCAATTAAATCATTATCCTGCACCAGTGCAATGGGACCACCAACTTCAGCTTCAGGAGATACATGCCCCACACAAGGTCCTCTTGTAGCACCAGAATAACGTCCATCCGTGATCAATACAGTAGAACCACTTATTTTAGGATCACACATCATAGCCTCTGTAGTCATAAGCATTTCAGGCATACCTGAACCACGCGGTCCTTCATATCTAATAAACAATACCATTCCAGGTTCTATTTTTCCCTTTACAATTGCTTCATGGCAATCTTCTTCTGAATCAAATACTTTTGCCGGACCCATGTGGTGCATCATATCTTTAGATACTGCCGAATATTTAATTACCGCTCCTTCTGGCGCCAAATTTCCTTTAAGCACAGCTACGGATCCATAGGTTTTTGTTTCATTTATAGGTTTTATGATATCCTCTCTTTTTAACCCGTAGTTACGCAAATATCCATATATTCTATCAAAAAATCCTTCCTTATGCAACTTTCCCAGATTTTCTCCTAGTGTTTTTCCCGTAACTGTCATAACATTTAAATCCAGATAATCTCTAAGTACCCATTGGACCATTGGAATCCCACCTGCAAACCATAATGTTTCAGTAGGATATTTTCCACTAGGTGCTATATTGCAAATATGGGGAATCTTATGATTTGTTTCATCAAAAATTGCAGGATTTAATTTATAACCCATTTCATGCGCAATTGCCGGAAGATGAATTAATGCATTAGTAGAACCACCAATAGCAGCATGTACAATAATAGCATTTTTAAAAGCTTCTGGCGTCAATATATCTCTAGCCCTGATATTTTTTTCAATTAGATTCATAATTTGACGTCCAGCTAGTTTAGACATTGCTGTGATATCTCTCATAGTTGCAGGTGATAATGCTGCGGCGGGCAAAGCCAAGCCAAGTGCTTCAGCCATACACTGCATAGTGCTTGCAGTTCCCATGAACTGACAGGAGCCGCATGAAGGGCATCCAGTTAATTTATAATTCATAATCTCCTGCTTCGAAATATCATTTTCCTCTTCTCTTAATGAGACCTCCCCGCCTTTTACAGATGTGGACATATCGGGTCCGGGTCTCATACTTCCTCCTGGAATAAAAATTGTAGGCAAGTTTAATCTGGCTGCTGCCTTCAAATGAGCCGGTACCGCTTTATCACAAGAGGAAATAAGAATTAGCCCGTCCCATGGCGAACATGAAGCATGAAGTTCCACCATATCTGCTATAATTTCTCTTGAAGCCAGAATATAATTCATACCATCATGTCCTTGAGCCCATCCATCACAAATATCTGTTACATGAAAATTTGCTGGACGGCCACCTTTTTCATATACTCCTATGCTGGTTTCCTTGGCCAATTTTGATAGATGAAAACTTCCCGGATGACTCTCTCCAAACACATCATCTATAAGTATTTGAGGCTTTTCTAAGTCTTCCTCATCCCAATCCATTCCCAGTTGTAATGCATCATGTTGTGACCAAATTTGTCTTGCATGCTTACATTTTTGAGTATAAACCATATACAATCATCCTCTTTATTCTATATTTATCAGATCTTTTATTTTATTTCTGATATCTTCATCCGCTTTAATACTGTAATTTTTTAAGGATGTATTTATATTTATATTTAAACGTATGCTAACTGCTTCTTTTAATGTTATTATAAAAGGATCCAACAGACTATACATTTCCATTAACTTATTTATTTTACTTTGACAAATCAATAATTTATCAACATCCTTATCCAAAAAGGCTTTATAAGTATTTATAAATACCTTTGCATTCACATTTGTTAAACCGCCTATAATTCCAGCACCTTGTGATAAAAGATTAGGTATCAAGTATTCTTCGAATCCTGAAAATATAGAGAAATCACTGCGAATTTTTCTAATTTTTTCGCTGAACTTTCTTACGTTGCTTATAGAATCAATAGTATCCTTTACGCCAACAATATTTTTAAAATCAGTAACCAGTCTATATATAAAATCCGCTGATAAATTAGTACCGGTTCTATCCGGAAAATTGTATAAAATTATAGGTAGTTTCGTATTCCTAGCTATAATTGAATAATATTCATAGAGATGCTGTTCATTCAGGCTAAAATAGTATGGAGTTACAACTAAAACAGCATCTGCATTTATCTCCTCAGCAAAGTGATTTAGCTCTATGACCTCCTCTATATTGTTAGATCCTGTACCAATTAAGAATTTAATCCTTCCTGAAATAACTTCACCCACAAATTTTACATATTCTTTTTTCTCAGCAAGTGATAAACTAAAAAATTCTCCTGTGCTTCCCAGTGCCACAATACCATCAACACCATCAGAAATTAATTTTTCAATTAAAGCACTAGTAGCCTCTTTATTGATACCTCCTTCATCATTAAAAATAGTGAGCATTGGTGTATAAATTCCTTTGAACATCACAATTTCCTCCTTATCTTGTTTCATATTTAGAATAACGTTTTATATGTAGATTATATTTTTAGTTGACTTAAATTAAGTCAACTAAAAATCTTAAAACAATCTTTCTTTTGTATAACCAAGTTTCTTAGAAATTTCTAAAGCTGCCCTTATTGCAAATTCCTTATGTTTTTCCGCACTTTCATTATTTTTCTTTATTTTTAAATTTGAGATGGATACTGCAGCTATGGCTTTTCCCGTATTATCGTATACTGGAACACCTATACAAAATATGCCATCTTCATTCTCTTCATCAGATATAGAATACCCTCTTTGCCTCGTTGCTTCCAAATCCTTTAATAAATCCTCTGGATTTATCAATGTGTTCTTTGTCCTTGGCAGTAATTTAATCTTGGATAAATATTCATTCATCTCTGTTTCACTATAGGTTGCCAAAACAGCTTTGCCCAAGCCTGTAGAATAAAGGGGCATTATTGATCCCAAATTGGCAGTTGTTCTCAAAGCCTTTTTTGATTCTTTCTTGTCTATATATACAAGCTCATTACTATTTACTATAGCTAAAAATACAGTTTCCAAAACATTATCAGCCACCCATTTTAAAATAGGATCTGCAATGTTAACCAATTCAGTTTTATTTAAATATAAACTTCCAAGTTTAAATGCCCCAATTCCCAATTCATAACTTTTTAATTTTTTATCCTCTATTGAAAGAAAATCCCTTTCAACCAATGCATTTACAATATTAAATACACTGGTTTTAGGTATCTCCAGACACCTGCTTAATTCAGCTATGGTAACAGACTCTTCACTTTCGCCGATAAATTTTAAAATATCTAATCCTCTTAAAATTGCCTTATTCAAACAATCCACCTCATCATTTTATATATGAAATGCTATTTCATATGTTAAATACATTATATGAATTTTTCTTCTCTTTGTCAATGATATTTTAATAATATTCTTCAGAGCTTCCCATACTATTTCTCCTTATTTATAATTAATAGGTCACAGGTTTCACCTCTGCTGGAAGCACCATTAAAAATAGCGGTCGTAATTTCTACAACCGTTATTTTTATGAAATAGATATCACTTTACCTAAAATATTAAATTTATGCTATAAAACTGCCAATTGTGTTTCTTTATCAAATATATGAAATTTATTCCAATCTAAAGTGAATTTAACCTTATCTCCCGGTCTAGAATCTACTATTCCTTCGACTCTGGCTATAATATTGGAGCTGCCTTTTGATAAATATATATAACTTTCCGCCCCCATAAGTTCTATTAAATCCACATTGAATTCAATCAGATTATCCTCCGAAGAATTCTGTGGAATTCCTATATTTTCAGGTCTTATTCCAATTATTATATTCTTATTTACATAGTCTTTCTTTTTTAAAATCTTTGATACACTGTCCTGTAATATTATTTGTTGCTCTTCAAATGAAATTGCCAGTTTTCCATTTACCTTCTCCACTCTGGAATTTATAAAATTCATCTGGGGACTTCCGATAAATCCTGCTACAAATACATTTACAGGATGAATATATACTTTCTGTGGAGTATCAACCTGCTGAATAACACCATCTTTTATAACAACAATCCTTGTACCAAGTGTCATTGCCTCTGTTTGGTCATGAGTAACATATATGAATGTAGTTTCCAATTTATGATAAAGCTTAGATATTTCCGTTCTCATCTGAACTCTTAACTTAGCATCTAAATTTGACAGGGGCTCATCCATTAAAAATACCTTTGGATTTCTCACTATGGCTCTTCCCATAGCAACTCTTTGTCTTTGACCGCCCGATAGTTCTTTAGGTTTTCTATTCAATAAATCAGATATACCCAGTATTTCAGCTGCATTTTTAACTTTTTCATCTATTTTAGGCCTTGATAATCTCCTCATTTTAAGTCCAAAAGCCATATTGTCATATACAGTCATATGAGGATATAATGCATAGTTTTGGAAGACCATAGCAATATCTCTATCCTTAGGTGATACTTTATTTACAAGCCCATCTTCTATATAAAGCTCTCCACCTGTTATTTCTTCAAGTCCTGCAATCATTCTAAGTACAGTAGATTTACCGCAACCTGAAGGCCCTACAAATACTATAAATTCTTTATCTTTTATTTCCAGATTAAAATCCTTAATGATCTCAACATTATCTGAATATATTTTATGTATATGTCTTAAGGATAAGTTTGCCACTCTACCATACTCCCTTTCTATTAAATGCCATTCCTTAGATCAACTTTTTAAGTATATTGGGATAATTTGTTATGATACCATCTACTCCTAGATCTATAAGCTTTTTCATATCATTTTTTCTATTCACCGTATAAGTGTTTATGAGTATACCGCTTTTTTTAATATCCTGAACTATTTTTGCATCCATAACCAGTGAAAAAAGTGGATGAAGTGCATCAGCTCCCATTTTCTTCGCATATTCTTCCGGTTTATAAATAGCTGTTCCATATAATAATCCTGTTTTTATACTATTGTCATACTGCTTCACTTTTTGCATAGACTTATGATTAAAAGAAGATATTATCACATTTTTTTCTAGTTTATACTGGTATATCTTATCTATCGTATTTTTTTCTAAATTATTGTAATGAATAATATCATTTTTAAGTTCAAGATTTAAAAGCAGATCCTTATCCTTCACATAACTTAACAGCTCATCCAAACTGGGAATTTTTTCTCCTTCTCCAGCATTAAATTTCCTTATTTCTTCATAAGTATGGTTCCTTATAAACCCACTTCCATTTGTAGTTCTATCTATAGTTTCATCATGACATATAACTATAACACCGTCTTTTGTTACATGCAGATCCGTTTCTATTCCATCTGCACCTGCCTCTGCTGCCTTCTTAAAAGACAGCATTGTATTCTCAGGATACAATCCGCTAAAACCCCTGTGCGCAATATTCAAAGTTTTAATCATACTTCTAATCGCCTCTTTGTTCTTATATATTATTTCTTATTATCCTGATTATATTTTTGGATAGTCGAATTTATGCTGTCCGCTGAATTTTTTACAGCCTGTTCAGCAGATTGCTTGTTTTGAAGCATTTGCTCTATATTGGATTCAACAGTCTGCCTTGCCTCAGGAAATACTGACATAAGTGCTCCTTTAGCTGTTTTAGGTGACGCATGAAGCTGATCTATAGCAGTTTGAAACTGTGGTTTTTTCTTTAAATTATCCTTCATAAGTTGTACATCATAGGCTTTTTTAGTTACAGGAAAATATCCTGTCTGCGTAGCCCAATAAGCCTGTTCATCAGGTGATACCATATATTTTATAAATTCCCAGGTTGCCTTTTCTTTTGCACTGTCTTTACTGTCAAGCGCCCATAATGAAGCCCCACCTATTGAAACACCTCCATCCTGTGTTCCATCAAAGGATGGTAAAAATCCAGTTCCAACCTGAAATCTTCCTCCAACACCGCTCAGTACAGCTGATAAATCCGCTGTGGATTCAATATACATAGCGGTTTTACCTGCTATAAATGCATTTTCCGTATCATCTTCATTTCTTCCAAAATTGCCTGCATTACCAGATTCAACTAATTTCTGCCATTCATTTAGCACTTTTAATCCTGAACCATTTTTATCAAATTCTACAGCTGTTGGAGCTTTTTCCCTTCCATTGCCGTTATTTGCATAATTTTGTCCCTGCTTAATTATAAATTGTTCAAAAAACCAACCGTATATAGCCATTGAATATCCATATTGGGTAACTTTTCCAGAGCCATCCTTTTTAGTTAATTTTGCTGCTGCACTTTCAAGCTCTGAAAATGTCTTAGGTGGATTATTGGGATCCAATCCTGCTGCTTTAAAAGCATCTTTATTGTAGTATAGTATAGGAGTTGATGAATTAAAGGGCATTGAATACAATTTATTATTTACAGTATAATATCCTTCTATATTTGGTTCCAAATTTGATGTATCATATTTTTCACTGTCTATAAAATCCTGCATCGGTTTGACCCACCCGCTGTCTATCATAAATCTGGTACCTATATCATAGGTTTGCATGACATCAGGTCCATTTTTTGTTCTTTCTGCACTTTTCAATTTATTTATAGCTTCATCATATTTTCCCTGATATTGTGCATTAACCTTGATATTCTTGTGAGAACTGTTGAAGTCATTTACCATCTTTGTAAGTGCCTGACCATTTTTGCCGGACATTGAATGCCAGAATGTAATCTGTACAGGTTTGCTGCCGCCTGAAGCCTGACCTCCACTATTGACACAACCAGTTAAGGCACCTACTGCCATCAATGAAACCATTAATAAACTTATAAATTTCTTTTTCATTATCTTTCTCCCCTCAAAGTTGATTACTTGCATGTAATTTATATAAGTTCATAATTAGCCTTTTACTGCACCGGATGTCATTCCTTCTATGAGCTGTTTCTGACCAAATATGAAAATTATAATTGAAGGCATTAGTACCATTATAATACCAGCCATTATCAATCCAAAAGACTGATTTTCAGAAAACTGCAGCATGCTTATACCTATCTGCACAGTTCTGCTGCTATCTTTGCTGGTTACAAGCAGCGGCCAGAGATACTGATTCCATGTAACTAAAAAAGTGTACACACCAAGAGATCCTATAATAGGTCTTGACATTGGAAACACTATTCTAGTAAAAAACTTGAAGCTGTTGCAACCATCTATTTTTGCAGCCTCGTAAAGTTCTCTGGGAAAAGTAAGATAATACTGCCTCATCATAAATATTCCCATAGCAGCACTTAAATACGGAATGATAAGTGCTTTATAGCTGTCCAGCCATCCAAAAGATCCAACGGTCAAATAATTGGATATCATAATGGATTCCGCCGGTATCATCATAGTTGCAATAATGATTATAAATAATATTTTTTTACCCCTAAAGTTAAAAAATGAAAATGCAAAAGCCGCTAAACACGATGTTGCAACTTGTCCTACAGTTACTCCTAAAGATACGATAAAACTGTTGATTATAAATTTTATTATAGGTGCTGCATTTAGTGCATCTATATAATTTTGAAAATATAATTTTTTAGGTATCAGTTTCGGAGGATAGGAAAATATCTGATCGGGGGGCATAAAGCTAATAGCTAAAGCATATAAAATAGGAGATATTGCTATCAAACCAAATACTGTGTTTACTATATAAAGGACTGTTTTATTTATACTTTTTTTCATATATTATACCTTCCCATATTTATTTTTAGTTTCTATTTATAAAACACCTTTTTATCCTCATATCTGAATTGAATTAATGTTATTACAAGCATCAATAAAAACAAAATTATTGATTCCGCACTTGCTATGCCAAACCTGTTGTTAAAAAACGCATTTCTATAAATAGAATAGACAAGTACATTGGTAGCTTCCCCAGGTCCCCCCAGTGTCATTATATTTATCTGTCCAAAGGTTTGAAATCCATTTATAATATTGATAATCAGTACAAAAAAAAGTGTAGGTGAAAGGCATGGCAATATTATATTTTTTAATTGTTGAAAATAACTTGCTCCATCTATAGATGCACTTTCCATTAACTTCTTCGGAATATTTTTAAGCCCAGAAGTTATAAAAATAAAATTTATACAACTGTTGAGCCATATGCCAACTATGGAAACTGCAATAAATCCCCAGAACGGGCTCGTAAGCCATCCTATATTCCTTTTAAACAAAAAATTTATAAACCCTATACTTGGATTAAATAGAAGCATCCATATTATTGCAGCTGATGCGGAAGACACTGCCATAGGCATGGCATACATAGTGCTGAATAACCCTTTGAATTTTAATTTGTTGTTACATACAAGTGCTAACATCAGTCCAATTAATATAGACGGTATTGTAGTCACAATGACATATTTGAAAGTGACAATCACGCTATTAATAAAAGAAGGATCTTTAAATAAATCAACATAATTAGATAATCCAGCAAAAGAACTTGTCTCTCCCTGGGCATTTGTATTAAATAAACTTAAATATATAGTTTTGAAAAATGGGAAATAAGTAAATCCTATAAATATGCCTATGCAAGGGATAATATATAAATATGGTTCCAAAATATTTATAATTTTTTTCTTTTCAACAGTTTTATTTTGAGTTAAATTCATCTGTTGTGCTGCTTTTTCCATTTAGATACCTCCATTAATTTTATTTACAAATATATACTACCCCACCAATATTAATAAAGGTTTATATTATGGTTAAATATATTTAACAAATACTTATGCAGTATGATCATAAACTTTTATATATAAAAATACCCACTATAACCAGTGGGTGACCTTTAACATCTTCTTCTGCATTCCTTTTATTGTTTTAAATTGAAATTTAGATCTGTCAAGCTGAGCATACATTAATAGATATCACGTTTTATAGGAAATGAATCTCCATCTTTTCATATCACATTTAAAGAATTAGATAAAAATTTACCATTTTAAATACCTTTACAGGTATTGTCTTCCCAGCAAATTAGTGGTATAATTAAATAAAATTTAATAGTAGTTACAGGGGGACTAATATAGTTGAGAAGGATTAAAAACCTGACCCTTAGAACCTGTCAGTTAATACTGTCGTAGGAAGTCAAAACATAATTCTGATATTGGAATCAAGCTGTTTTAATCTATACGATTAGAACAGCTTTTTATAATATTAAACAAAATAAATAGCACTACATAACTTTTATGCAAATTTAAAAAGCATGAAAAGGGGTACACCACCGCGGGCGTATTTACTTTTTATGCTTTTTTTATTTATAAATAATATCTAGGAGGATTGATAAAATGAATGCAAGTGTAGCAATTCAGGTATTGCCAAAAGTAGAGGGTGAAGATGTAATCTCCATTGTGGACAAAGTTATTGCCTATATCAAGAGTACCGGTTTGAACATATTCGTAGGCCCTTTTGAAACCACAATTGAAGGTGATTATGACCAGCTCATGGATATAGTAAAAAGGTGTCAGATCATCTGTATAGAACAGGGGGCACCAAGTGTAATGTCCTACATTAAAATAAGCTACAACCCAGAAGGTGTCTGGAGTATTGAGAAAAAGACGAAAAAACATCATCCTGAAATGAATGGAGGCAAGTAAACAAAATGAAAAAATCCATTATCAAAAAGGAAGTTTTTACAGCACTGCTGGCAAGTATATCCTACGTACTCAGTACTTTTGTATCCTTTCCAAGAATGGCTCCATTTCAACACTTTGCAAATGTCATAGGTGCAGTTTTTCTGGGACCCCTCTGGGGATTCAATTGTGCTCTTATGACAGGACTTATGAGAATGATATTAAACGGAAGCACAATTTTGGCTGTAATAGGAGCTGTAGTAGGGGCATTTCTTTCAGGACTGCTGTACAAAAAATTTCATAAATTCATCTGGGCAGTAGTGGGAGAAGTAATTGGAACAGGAATTTTAAGTGCAATCATTTCATACCCATTTATGAGAGCTTTTTACGGACTTCCCAAAACTTCAGTCTTCACTTATATCCCCTTTTTCATTCCCGCATCCCTAATGGGAGCAACTTTAGGGTATATACTTCTAAAGGCACTTGATAAATCAAAGGTGCTTCCATATTTAAAGTCTCTTGTAAATAACTAAACAATCCTTTTTTAACATGGGCATTCATAAAACTAGCTTAAGTAAAGCTAGTTTTATTTTAGTCAAACTATTTTAGTTCAAAGGTCCCTTCTGGAATCGGAGGGAATTACCTTTAAATAAAAGCCTAGAAAAATATTGCAAAAACAACGGCTGTAGAAATTACAGCCGTTGTTTTATCTGGTGCTCCCAGCAGGAGTCGAACCTGTGACCTACTGATTACGAATCAGTTGCTCTACCAACTGAGCTATAGGAGCAAAGACACATTATTATTTTAATACAAATCCTGATTATAATCAAATATAAATTAATTTATTTTATAATATTATTGTCCACAAATAAGTATCAAAACAATAAGTCATTATGAATAATTTTTATAATGACTTATTGTTTTATTCCTGATGAATTACATCAAGATTTCCAAATTTACTGAACTGCCCCATCCATGCCAGTTTTACAGTACCTGTAGGACCATTTCTCTGTTTTGAAATAATACATTCTGCTACATTTTTTTCTTCTGTTTCTTTATTATAGTACTCATCTCTATATAAAAACATGACTATATCTGCATCTTGTTCTATTGAACCAGACTCTCTTAGATCTGAAAGCATGGGTCTGTGATCTGTCCTTGCCTCAGGGGCACGGGATAACTGAGATAATGCAATAACCGGACACTGCATCTCCTTGGCAAGAGCTTTAATTGATCTGGATATTTCCGATACTTCCTGTTGTCTATTTTCTGAACTTCTTCCTCCACTCATAAGTTGAAGATAGTCCACAACTATAATGTCTATACCCTGTTCTATTTTCAATCTCCTGCATTTAGATCTCATTTCCATAATTGATATACCCGCCGTATCGTCTATAAATATCTTTGATGCAGCCAGAGGTCCTGAAACCCTGGCTATATTTTCCCAATCTTTATCTTCTAGATCTCCAGTTCTAAGCTTTAGCATATCTATATGAGCCTCCGAACATAATAATTTATATGCCAGTTGCTCTTTTGACATTTCAAGAGAAAATATAGCTACCTTTTTTCCTTCTCTTAAAGCTGCATATTCCGCTATGTTCAATGCAAAAGTTGTTTTACCCATAGAAGGTCTTGCTGCCACCAAAACCATGTCTCCCTTTTGAAAACCGGAAGTTTTAGCATCCAATTCTCTAAATCCTGAAGCTATCCCTGTAGTTTCTCCTTTATTATTAAATAATCTTTCTATTTCTAAAAATCCTCTTTCAAGCACAGCATTCATGGATTCAAAATCTGAAGTCTTCATATTATTGGATAAATCAAATATAGATTTTTCAGCCATATCGATAGTTTTTTCTACATCATCCTGACCATTATAGCTTTCTTCTATTATTTTTGTAGAAGCTTTAATGAGCTTTCTAAGAGTAGATTTATCCTTTATAATTTTTATATAAGATTGCAAATTAACTGTGGACACGATGGATCCACTTAGTTCACTTATATAAGTTATTCCACCTGCGGCCTCAAGTTTAGATTTTGATTTTAAATTTTCTGTTAATGTTATTATATCTACAGCTACATCCTTTTTATATAGATCAAGTATGGATTCAAATATAACTTTATGGGCATCTTTATAAAAATCCTCAATTTTTAAAACTTGTATAGATTCAACTATGGCAGTTTTATCAATGAGCATCGAACCAATTACACTTTGTTCAGCTTCTATATTATGAGGTATGCTTTTAAAAGGTACATCCATGGAAACTTCACTCCTCAGCTTTTAATAATAAGTAAATTTATTTAGCTCTCTAATACCCATAATATCTACTTGAATACTATTTTTATAAGTTCTTCAATATTGGATATGACTTTGACCTTTATATCCTCAATATCCGCAGGTACTTCTTTTAAATTTTCTTCAGGCACCAATATAGTTTTTATTCCATTTCTTTTTGCACCATAAATCTTTTCAAAAATACCTCCTACAGGCTTTATATTACCTCTTAAGGATATTTCTCCTGTCACAGCTACATCCTGTCTTAAAGGTTTATCCAAAAGGGAGCTTATGATGCATGCCGTAATAGCAGCTCCTGCTGAAGGGCCGTCAATCTTCCCTCCTCCTATTATATTTACATGGATATCATAATCGCTTATATCTTTATCAGTAATCTTTCTTATGACTGAAGCGGCGTTAAACACTGAATCCTTTGCCATACTTCCTGCTGTATCGTTGAACCTTACAATTCCCTTTCCACTTTCCTTAGCCTTAAATGCCACTGATTCTATTTCTATAGTAGAACCTACATACCCCATTACACCCAATCCATAAATATGTCCTACCTCATATTTTTTCTTTGAAGTCACTTCCTCAAAAGAAACAAGTCTGCTTATGGATATAACTTTTTTTAAATCATCTACTGAGATGCTGATTTCATCTTTTAAGTCCCTGACTCCGCTATTATAAAGTACATAACCATAAGCATCTGATAATATGTTAACGGCTTTTCTTCCTTCAATAGTATATTTACTTATGAGCTCGGATACACCATCTTCAATTTCTATATGGAGCTTCACAGCTGCATTTTCTACTATTTTTTTTATATCTTTTGCAGAAAGAGGTTCAAAATAAACTTCAGTACATCTAGATCTGAGAGCAGGATTTATTTCACTGGGATCCTTAGTTGTAGCTCCTATAAGCAAGAAATCTGCTGGAGCTCCCTTTTCAAATAAATATTTTATATACTTGGGAATATTTTCATCATCAGGATCATAATATGAAGATGAAAATTCAACTCTCTTATCTTCCAGTACTTTTAAAAGCTTGTTTTGAAGCATTTCATCCAGTTCCCCTATTTCATCAATAAAAAGTACTCCTCCGTGTGCTTCTGTAACAAGTCCCAATTTGGGCTCTGGTATTCCAACTTCCGCCAGATCTCTTTTTGTGCCCTGATATATAGGATCATGTACAGAACCTAGAAGAGGATTTGTAATTTCTCTAGGATCCCACCTTAAAGTACTACCATCCACTTCCACAAATTTTGCATCCTTGCTAAAAGGTGTAAACTTCAACTTTTTAGCTTCTTCCAGTGCAATTCTAGCAGCTGTAGTCTTGCCCACTCCTGGTGGTCCATATAAAATTATATGCTGTGGATATGGTGATGCTATTTTCGAGAGTATTGATTTTATAGCTCTTTCCTGACCTATAATTTCTTCAAAGGTTTCAGGCCTTAAAAGCTTCTGGATATTTTTACTAAATACTTTAGAATCCAACACTTCCAGCTTTGCATATTTCTTTAAGGTCTTTGCATTTTCAGGTCCCTTTTGTTTTTTTATAATACTGAGCCTGATATCATCCATATATTTATCTTGACGTTCTGTAAGATTTTTTTCCACTTCTTTTTCAATGCTATTTCTAACATACCTTTCTGCCAGTACTTCTGCAATCCAATTATTAGTATCTTCCAGTGCATCATGTACATCTGATTGATCTGGTACAATGTCCAACCCTTTTCCATCACTTACTATTTTATTTAAAGCATATAGTCTTTCCAATACATTTTTACTATCTATATAATTCTGAAGCTTATACTTCACTATTCTAGATTTTATAGTACCCTCATCCATCATTTTCTTTAATAAATTATTCAATACTTTTATTTGAGTATCTACAGGTATAGAGTTATTAAGTTCTTTATTTAATCCATCGACAAATTGTAGTTTCACAGACTTTCCTCCTTATTTTTCTCCAATAACTACCTTTATTTTAGTGGATATTTCAGGATACAATTTGATTTCTACATAATAGATACCAAGTTGTCTTATATTATTGATTACTATTTTCTTCTTGTCTACGTCTATATTAAATTTCTTTTTAAGTTCATCTGAAATATCTTTGCCAGTTATAGAGCCAAATAATCTCCCGTTTTCCCCTGACTTGACAGTTAAATTTATTTCTTTTCCTTTCAAGCTTTCAGCAAGTTTTTGTGCTGTTTCTATCTCTGAAAGTTTCTGTTTTCTTTCTGCCTCTTTTTTATTGTTCCATATATGAAGATTTGCATCATTTGCCTCTTCAGCAAGTCCTTTAGGTATTAAATAATTTCTTGCATATCCATCTGAAGCTTTTACTACTTCCCCTTCTTTCCCCAAGGATTTTACATTTTTTAGTAATATAATTTTCATTTAATCTTCACTCTCCTCAACATATTTCCTTATAGCATTTTTTAATTTTTCCAAGGCTTCATCTATAGTTACAGATTCTAATTTTGTTCCTGCCATAGTCATATGACCACCACCCCCTAAAGCTTCAAGTATAATCTGTACATTTATATCGCCTAGAGATCTTCCACTGATAAATACTTCATTTTTTATTTTAACAAAAACAAAAGATGCTTGAATACCTGTAATATTTAGCAGTTCATCTGCCGCCTGAGCAGTCAATAACATGTTTCCTATTTTTTCAGGACACACTGCTATAGCAATGTTATTATATATTTTAACTGATTTTATAATTTCAGCTCTTTTCAAGTAAGTATCCAGATCATCAGAAAAAAATTTTTTTACATCTATAGTGTCCGCTCCCAATCTTCTTAAAAAGGATGCGGCCTCAAAAGTTCTCACTCCAGTTTTAAAATAAAAGTTTTTGGTATCCACACATATGCCTGCAAGAAGAGCTTCTGCTTCTATTACCTTTATTTTTGGTTTTTCTATCATATAAGGTAACATCTCAGTAATCAGCTCCGAGGTAGATGAGGCATATGGTTCAATATAATTCAGAAGAGAATTCTTTATAAAATCTGGAGCTTTTCTATGATGATCAATTATAGCCATTCTATTAAACTTCCTGGCTAGCTCCATGTTTTGTACATACCCTTCACTATAAACATCTACAATTATGAGAAGGCTATTTTCATTTATCTTATCTTCACAATCCTTACTGTGTACAAAAACATTATGGTACTCTTCTTCCTCCTTTATTTTATTTAATATAAGCTTTATACTTTCATTGCTATTATCCAGTATTATAAAACATTCTTTATCCAATTGGCTGACTACACTATGGAGTCCCACCGATGCACCCAGACAATCTATATCGGGATTGATATGTCCCATAATAAATACATTACTGCTGTCCTTTATTATATCTACAAGTGCCTGAGCTATCACCCTTGCCTTTACTTTAGTCCTTTTCTCTACTTCCTTAGTTTTTCCTCCATAAAATAATAACTTATCCTTACTTTTTACTACTGCCTGATCTCCACCTCTTCCAAGTGCCAGTTCTTTAGCTGACACTGCAAATTCCTCATTTTCCTGAGGAGTTTCTCCGCCTCTGCCCACACCAATACTCAGTGTTACTGAAAGCTTATTTCCCATGTTTATTTCTCTCACAGTATCAAGTATTTCAAATCTTTTTTCCATTTCTTTTTCTATATATTTATTTTGTATGCAGAACACATACTTATTTGATTCATATTTTCTTACCATGGAATTTAAACTTTGGGCATAAATATTTATGGTTCTCTCTATTTCAGCTATTATAAGAGGTTTATCATCCTCTTCCATAGTTTTTATAACATCGTCAAAATTGTCAACCTCCATAAGCATTATTGTACTTTTATTTTCATTTATGGAAGTCATAATACTATATGAATTTGTTACATCATAAAAATATAATATCATAATTTTATCTTTGGAGTCTTCAGAAGTATCAACTATATTAGCATATATATCATAATGTTTATCCTTAATTTTTATGTATCTAAATATATTTTCCCTGCCATTTGCGGCCTGTTTAACGTTAAAATCTCTAGCTATATTTTTAATATTTTGACCTAATATATCTTTCCCCTTTAATATAAATGAAAAATTTTGATTATACCAAAGTACATCACCGGTCATTTTTATTATAACAAGAGGAAATGGCAATTTCACAAGGGTACTTCTAGTAGCTATATCAAGTTTAGATGAAAAATTTTCTATAAATTCTTTCCATTTGTCTTTTCTGGATCTGGTATTCTTTATATTATAGATCACGAGAAATACATATAGACAAGTAGCTATAATGCCTATAGTTCTATTTCCATATAGTATTAACATTAAAATAAGCACTGCAATTATTACCATGTATACTTTACTACTATTTATAAAGTAATTGTACTTATTATCCATTAAATAAGCCCCCAGTTACTGTTTTTTTAATTTTTTATAAGGGTCAAGCTTTCTAAAATCAAATATCATATCTATAAATCCTGCTAAGACATAAAATAATGATAAACTGGATAAAGCCGTCAATACTATAACGATAGCAGTAATTTTTTTAGACATTTTAAATTTTTTCATTAGATAGTATGTTATCAGTGCTAATCCATCTATAAAAAAGATAAGCTGTAATATAAGCTCTGAAGAGGTAATCATATATTGTCCAATAGCCATATTCTTTCTGTTAAGCAATATTCCTATAACAAGCATCAATCCCCCTAAAGTACCTAATCTGGTATTCATATACCATTGATTAAAAGGTTTAATCTCATTAACTTCATATTTTAACTTTATAAGTATGGCTCTGGTTATTATGTAATTTAGATATGATAAAATAAATGATACAATTATTATTCCCGCAGGAATAAGTTTCATAATATATTCTGGTGTAAATACTTTGACCATATTTTCCACGGAAGCAAGTTGACTGCTGGATACACCGGCTTTTTCATACATACTCTTACTCAAATTCATTGATTGCTTAAAAGTTTCCACCATATTATTGACAAATCCATATAATCCTCCCTTACTCATGAGCATTACATAGACAACTAGATAAAAAATCATTCCCACCGCCATTGATATAGATAAAAGTATTATGGTAGTTCCAAATTCTTTTTTGTTTTTTATACAATACCCTAAAGTCATTCCCGTCAATCCTATTGACACTATTAAAGATAATGCAGCTATAGGATTATAAAGCATTGATATCAATATACCACTTGCTATGATAGAAATCAAAGTAACCTTATAATTTTGTTTAATATACAATACTGTTATAGGTACCGGCAATATGAAATTAGCAAATATAGAAAATACAGGTACATATATACTTATGAGCATTATTACTACTGTAAGTGCTGTGGTCAAACTAGCTTCAATTAGAGCTTTCGTATCATACATCTTTTTTTGCATTTTTACCTCCGTTAATCCTTTTCTTTGAGATGATTATATAATTTACTTAAATCTTTTCCATGTTGCTCTATTTTATCTTCCTCAATTATACCAATTTTTAATTTCTTTTTCATGGTTTCATCTACTGCTGTATGAGAATATCCCAATCTTTCTGCAAGTAAATATAAAATTATTATTGCCCCGGAAATACAATCCAGTATAGATTCCTGTGCTACATTACTTCCTCTTGTAAGCAATTTAAAAAAATCTCCTATTATGCACAAAAGATCTGCTTTTAAGTCTTCTATTATCTTAACATTATACATTATGTTAAAATTCTCCTTATTCATACAATCTCCCTCCCAACCTCTGATTCCATTTTAGCTTCTTTCATATTCTTATACAATAAATTCTATTTTATAATTCTAACTTATGTATAATAATATTATACATAAGTTAGAATATAATATTAAGCTAAAATAGTAATTTAAAAATTATTATTTATTTAAAATATAAAAAAGTGAAGAATAAAAATTCTTCACTTCTCAAATTTATTCTGTTGTAAAAGGCAACAACGCTATGTTCCTAGCTCTTTTTATAGCTTCAGTAAGCTCTCTTTGATGCTTTGCACAGTTTCCAGAAATTCTTCTTGGAAGAATTTTTCCTCTCTCTGTAACATATTTTCTCAATTTATTTATGTCTTTATAATCTATAAACTCAGATTTATCCGCGCAAAAAGCACAAACTTTTCTTTTGGATCTTCTCATTTTTCCAGAGCTTTTTCTTCCGCCTTCTCTATTTGCCATAAGCTTATCCTCCTTACTTTTAAAATGGGATATCTCCATCATCAACCGGTGTAATATCCTCTCCATAAATCTCTTCATTAAAACCTTTGTTTTTATCCGCATCTGCAGATGAATTTTCATTTAAATTCTCATTATGTGAGTTTCTTGAAGTTTTTTCTCCCCATTCAAGAAATTGAACCTCTTCTGCAATAACTTCAGTAACATATTTTCTACTACCGTCTTTAGCTTCATAACTTCTAGTTTGGATTCTACCGCTAATTCCTATAAGCTTTCCTTTACTCATATAGTTTGCCGTAGATTCAGCTTGTTTTCCCCACACGACAATGGGAACAAAATCTGCCTCTTTCTGTCCATCTTTAGAAAACCTTCTATCAACGGCTATAGTAAAGGTGGTAACTGCTTTACCCATTCCTGGTGTAAATCTCAGCTCTGGATCTTTAGTTAATCTTCCAATTAAAACAACTTTATTCAATTAAAACACCACCTATTTTTCATCCTTTACTATTATATGTCTTATAACTGTATCTGTAATTCTAAACACTCTATCTAATTCTTTTGGCAATTCAGAATCGCCATTAAAATTTATTAAGGTATAATATCCTTCGTTAATCTTATTTATTTCATAGGCAAGTTTTCTCTTACCCCAAACATCAACGTTTTCTATTACTCCTCCACCATTTTCTATTACACCTTTGAACTTTTCTACATTAGATTTAAAAGCTTCTTCATCTAATGATGGATGTAATATAAATATAGTTTCGTATTTTTTCATTGATTCCACCTCCTCCCTCTGGACTAATGGCTGTAACTTTCACAGCAGGGACTACAATTTCTTATTTTACCACTCATGAAATATAAAATCAATTAATTTATATTTCACTTTTCACGGAGTTTTTGTGTCAACAGCATTCTGTTTAATAATTTTTTTTACATTCTTAGAAAATTTGTTTCTTGGAAGCATTACTATCCTTCCACATCCACAGCATTTAATTTTTATATCAGCTCCAAGCCTTATTATCTGCCATTCATTACTTCCACAGGGATGACCCTTTTTCATTTCTACTATATCACCCATATAAAAAACCTTTTTCATGCCTTATCCCTCCTTTAATAATTTTATTGATAAGCAAGGAGTTTTTACATTTTTTGCCTTCAACATTTCTCCAATTTCCCTTCTAAGCTTCATTTCCATATTCCATTGTGTCATTGGTTTAGTTTTACCGGATATTCTGATTGTTACCTTATCATCTTCTATATTTGTAATACCCTGAACAACAGGTCCTTCTGTAATGGCATTATTTTCTTCCTTAAATTTATCACATAAATTGGACATTAATTTTATAACTTCATTAATATTTTCATTATAAGAAATATCTGTATCTACAATAATTCTTATATTTCCCCTGGAATGATTAGTAACTTTTGTAATAATGCCATTGGGAATTATGTGCAAATCCCCATTAAAATCCCTTATTTTAGTAATTCTAAGCTCTATGCTTTCCACAACACC
Source organism: Clostridium moutaii (assembly GCF_041205085.1). NCBI lineage: Bacteria > Bacillati > Bacillota > Clostridia > Eubacteriales > Clostridiaceae > Clostridium > Clostridium moutaii. Next base: position 22,361 of record NZ_JBGEWD010000010.1, on the reverse strand, counting down.
GCTTTTGTCATCTATATTAATGTAGTCTCCAACTGAAAATTGATCCTCAAACAGTATAAAAAAGCCATTGATAACATCCTTTATAAAGCTTTGAGCACCAAAACCAATTGCCACTCCACCTATTCCCGCAAAAGTCAAACCGGTAGCACCTGCCTTTGGTGATATTACTGTAATTATAGTAAATATTCCAAAAAAATATACTGAGTATCTCAATATACTTTTTAAAACAGCTCCAACTGTCTTAGCCTTTTTATCATTTAATGAAATTCTAAAATCCTTCTGTCTGGAAACATACTTGGTTATAATTCTACTTCCCAACTTAATGACTAAATACATAATTATCAATATAAATATTATTTTAAAAATCACTTCTGCAAAATTAAAAATACTTTCTTTGTATATGGATATTCTTCCTATTTTAACAACATCATTTTCTACAATAATTTTTAAAAAAGAAAAAACACTACTGCCCAACATATTTTACCTCCAAAATTACAATTGCGTATATCCTGTATCACTTCTTTTATAAATATTTTTAATAACTAATTGTCCTTGATTAACTAATTCCCCTATCATTTCTATATATTCAGCATCAATTTTTATACTTATTCCACAACTCTTAGTAATAACCGCTGGAGTTGGCATTACATTAACCTTTATACCTTTTTCTTTTAAAAGTTTTTCACCATTTATGGCTCCATGGGTATTCTTAAAAGTTATTATATAATATTCCCTCATAATCATAAAACAGTTCCAATAGAACTGTAACCTCCTGTAAAATTTTACTATTATTATATACAACAATAATTTATTAGTTTATAATTATTGTATATAAGTAATCTACTATTTTATATTTATTATAGCAGAAATATCATTACAAGTTTATAAAATATTTTATAAGATGTTTATAATTATTTTACAAAACTTCTTCAACTCTGCAATTACTTCTGTATACCATTAATAGCCAGTGAATAAATAAAAAAGGAGTTGTTATTACCACTGTGAAAGAACTGATAAACAAAATCGATAAAATTTTTTTATTTTTTATAATTTATACAATAATCTTTTTATTATTTTTTGGTACCATTAATTACACATTACCTTTTGTGCTAGCTTTAATATGTGCTTTAATACTCAGAAAACCAACTCTGCTTATTACAAGAAAGCTTAAAATCAACAATGGCATTGCTTCCTTAATTACAACCACGGTATTTTTTTCAGTAATATTGGTTGTTCTATCTTTTGGTATAATAGTATTAACTCAAGAAGCTATTCAATTTGGAAAGAATATTCAGGTATATATATCTGGTAACTCAGCTAATATAGAGGATTCTTTGTATAGTCTTCAAAAATATTATAATAATTTAGATCCATACATAATAAATTCTATTGAAAAGAACTTTGCAGGATTTATTAATAAAGCATCAAATCTGGCAGTAAGCTTTTCCGGTAAATTAGTAAGTTATCTGGTAAATTTAGTAGCTACAATACCCTATTTATTAATGGTAATACTTTTTACACTGCTAACTACATATTTTTTTACAAAAGACATGACTTCATCCAAAATGAATATATCCAATTTGCTGTCTGATAATAAAACAACTAAAGTGTTAAGAATATACAATGAAAGTAAAAAAATGCTGGGAAATTATTTATTATCATATATGATGATTATATCTCTTACCTTTATAGAGACCTTGCTGGTATTTTCAATATTTAAAATTAAGTATGCTTTAATACTAAGCACTATCTGTGCTATAGCAGATATACTTCCTATTATAGGAATCGGAATTATATATATCCCTCTTGCTCTTATTTATTTATTTGCAACGAATAACTACGTTATTTGCCTCGGACTAATTATATCCTATCTTTTAGTGTCAATTATAAGACAAATTATTGAACCTAAAATAGTATCTTCCTCTCTGGGCATACATCCTGTAGCAGTCTTAGCATCTTTATTTATTGGATTGAAGATCAATGGACTTTTAGGAGTGATATTCTGTATATCATTAGTTATCTTTTTTAACATATTTAGAAAATTGGATATGTTATAGGATTTTAAGTTAAAATATATAATTATATGTATAAATAACCTCCTTATGGTAAAAACTACATTATAGGAGGTTTTATTATGATTAAAAAAATGGTAATAGATCCGGCATCCTCAAACTCAATATTTACTTTAAGAGATGTCATAAGCAATGAAATATATCCTATTATGAGATCTGGAAAAACCATAATAATACTCTGCATAGGTACTGACAGATCTACTGGAGATAGTTTAGGCCCTATAGTAGGAGATAAATTGAAATTTTTAATACGAAATAAAGTTGAATTATACGGTAATTTACAATATCCAGTACATGCAAAGAATATTGCAGATGTTATAAACGAAATACATTCTAAATATAATAATCCATTTATTATAGCAATTGATGCCTGTCTAGGTGCAATACAAAATGTTGGTAAAATAATAATAGAAACCAAACCACTTCATCCTGGATCTGCTATGAATAAATCTCTGCCCCAGGTGGGAGATTTAAGTATTACAGGTATCGTAAATATATGTGGTGCTATGGAATTTATGGTATTGCAAAATACCAGGTTATTTACTGTTATGCAGCTTGCTGACACAATCTCCAGAGGAGTATATCATTCCATATTAAAAACTGTTGGAGGAAAAAATTCAAATAATCTTCTTCAAAATATAGAAGCTTGATGCCTTAGAAAGCTCTATCTTTAAGTATATATTCTATTTCTTCTATATTTTTTCTTCCTAAATCTATTATTAAAGTATTTTTATTTTTTATATGTAAATTTGCAAGCCCGTTATCTTTTAATTTACAAATTATAGTATCATATTTTGTATCTTCACTGTCATTTATTATTTTATATCCTCTTTTTTGTAATTCATTTCCTATATAATTTAAATCACTTGGAATATATATTTTCATATAAAAAACCTCCTTAGAAAATAATTTTCCCTTAAGGAGTTTTTTTATGTAAACAACATTATATTCTTTTATTTATACACTCTTCTAAAACCTGTTTCTCTTCTTGAGATAATTCATATCTGGACATTCCACTGTCTATAGGTTTTGCATAAGTAGTGCTTTCATCTCTTCCATATATTCCAGTAATTATTACACCATCATTTTTTTCATCCAACAATGCAATTGAAAAACTCAGATCACTGCCTACATCTTCAAAAGCCCTATATCTTATAATTGATATTTTCTGAATACAGTATTTTATCCTTAAACTTAAATTATCATATAACTTTTTAATATCTTCAGATTCCTTTTTAACATTATCTATATTGTCCAGATATTTTATAATAAGTTCTTCTAAATTTTTATTATTTGAACCTCGCATAAGTCTTTTATATCTTTTTTCTAATCTATTTAATGATTTAAAAATTATTACATTCATAATTATCAGTATTATTGCTACTACAAATAAGCCAATTACAACATATAGCTGTAAACTGTTCATTAAATTAATGATATTTTGCATATTTTTCTCCCTTCCCATTATACGAATGTTTCACGTGAAACATTAAAAACTTGTTAAATTTCTAGTATGTCTAATATTCTCTGTAAATCTTCTTGAGAATAATATTCTATTTCTATTTTTCCTTTATTTTTTTTATCCATTAGCAAAACTTTAGTTCCAAACAAATTTTCCAATTTTTCTTTTATATCCAAATAGTAAATATTTTGCTTCTTAATAACCTTTTCTTTAGATGTTTCATTAGAATCTAAATTTTTAATAATTTTTTCTATATCTCTGACTGTTAAATCTTTATCTATTATTTCTTCAGCTAATTTATATTGCATTTCTCCATTTTCTATTCTCAAAAGCGCTCTTCCGTGCCCTTCACTTATAACTCCATCTATAAGATATCTTTGAACCCTGTCATCCAAATTCAAAAGTCTCATACAATTTGAAATTGCAGTTCTGGATTTTCCTATTTTATTACTTAATTCTTCCTGAGTTAAATTGAAATCATCAATTAATTTTCTATAAGCTAAAGCCTCTTCTATAGGATTTAAATCCTGTCTCTGTATATTTTCTATAAGGGAAATTTCTAAAATCTCTCCATCTGACAAATTCATTATAATGGCAGGTATTTCTTTAACACCAATAAGTTTAGCAGCCCTCCATCTTCTCTCGCCTGCTACTATACTATATGTATCATCTCCAATTTTATTAAGTATAAGTGGTTGTATTATACCATGTTCTTTTATTGATTGAGAAAGCTGTATAATTTTATCCTTGTCAAAATTTTTTCTAGGTTGCTCCCCATTAGCTTCTATAAAATCAACATTAATATAATTTATATTGCCTTCGCCTTTTCCTACATTCTCAAAAGTATTATCAGGTATTAATGCTTTAAGTCCTTTACCTAATCCATATTTTTTACTCAAACTCTGTTCACTCCTCCTGCCTATGCAAAAACTCCTTAGTCAATAGTTCATAGGCCTCTGCGCCTTTACATTTATCATCATAAAGCACTATAGGCAGTCCAAAACTTGGAGCCTCCGCCAACCTTATATTCCTAGGTATAGTAGTTTCATATACTTTATCTTTAAAAAACTTTTTTACTTCTGAAACTACTTGGGTGGACAAATTGGTTCTCATATCACACATACTCATAATTACTCCCTCAACTTTTAAACCACTATTTAATGATTTTCTAACCAATTGTATGGTATTTATTAGTTGTCCAACTCCTTCTAACGCATAAAACTCGCATTGAATAGGAATAATAACACTACGAGATGCCGTAAGTGCATTTATAGTCAATAAACCTAATGATGGAGGGCAATCTATAAATATGAAATCAAACTTCTGTTTTAAACTTTTTAATTTATTCTTTAGTATATTTTCTCTGCTTCTTCTATCTATAAGTTCTATTTCAGCTCCAGCTAATTCCATAGTAGAAGGAATTATATAAAAATTATCTATTAGTTCACACTTTTTTATAATTTCATCCATATTAGCCTCTGAAGCTAATATATCATATATAGAACTCTCCACATTTCTTTTGTCAATTCCCAATCCACTGGTAGTATTGCCCTGTGGATCAATATCTATATCCAATACTTTATATCCTTGCATAGCTAAGTATGCGCTTAAATTAATACATGTAGTAGTTTTTCCAACTCCACCTTTTTGATTAAATATTGATATCACTTTTATCTTAATCACCCCCTCGACTTACCTTTTACCTTATTTTTAATTATATATTTTTATTTAAAATAATAAAAGAGTTTTCATATAAATTTAACTTAAAAATAAATTATTTTCAAGTAGCATAAAATAACCGTACACCATTTTAATTCGGACATACGGTTTGATAATTTTCATTATTTAATTAAACTTAATCCACAAATACTAAATGTTTCACATGAAACATATCACTTTTTAGGAATAGTAATTATTATCTGTATTTCTTCATCAAGATCCTGTGAAGCATAATTCGCATTTAAGCCATACTTGTCAAATATCTGTTTAACTGTATTTATATAAACTTTAGGAGAAAATATACCCTTTATTTTTTTTGTTTTGCTTTTCTTTGCTTTATTACTTATAATTTTATCTAATTCCCTGTTAATAAGTTCTTCTGTCTTTTTTACATTTAAATTTTTTTTAACTATGTCTTTTAATACTTTTTTCTGAAGTTCTAATGTTGGGAGCTTTAATAATGCTCTTGCATGTCTTTCAGTTAGACCCTTGTCCAATAATACATTTTTAACTTCCTTATCCAATTTAAGTAATCGAATCTTATTTGCAATAGTAGATTGTTTCTTTCCTATAACTTCAGCTAATTTTTCCTGAGTATATGAATGATCTTTTATTAAATTATAATATGCCTCTGCTTCTTCTAAAAAATTAAGATCCTCTCTCTGTAAATTTTCTAAAAGTGCTATTGCCGCAGATTCTTTATCACTTATATCTACTATTATTACAGGTACTTCAGTTAATCCCGCCTTTTTTGCCGCTCTAAGTCTTCTCTCCCCAGCAACCAATTCATATTTATTTTCACCTAATTTTCTCACTGACAAAGGCTGAATTACTCCATATACATTTATAGATTGAGCTAATCCTTCTAAACTCTCTTCATCAAAATATTTTCTTGGTTGATATACATTAGGTAAAATTAAATCTACAGGTATATAATTAACATTTTTTTGCATATTTAACCATCCCTCTTATGTTTCCTATTATTAACATTTCTTTATTTTTTTATAAAATCCTGCTAGTTTATATAAATTTCGTATGACAAATTGTTACATTTATTTTAATGGTTTCTTAGAAACTATTCCCGGCTTCCTTGGATAAGCTTTGGGAGTTCCTTTAATCTTTTTTATTATGACTAAATTGTGATTAAAATTATTATTTTCTACTTTTATTATATCTTCTATTTTACCACCTAAAATATTAATTGCACTTCTGCTCTCTTTTATTTCATCTTCTACTGCAGGACCTTTCATAGCTATAAAATAACCACCTATTTTTACATATGGAATACAAAATTCACTTAAAACGGTTAAATTCGCCACCGCCCTTGATACAGCTGCATCAAATTTTTGTCTATATTCCAATTCTTTAGAAAAATCCTCCGCTCTTCCGTGTATACAATTTACATTATTCAATTCAAGACTTAATATAACTTGATTTAAAAAATTTATCCTTTTATTTAATGAATCCAAAAGTGTGATTTTTTTTTCTTCATCAACTATCTTCATAGGTATACCTGGAAATCCAGCTCCTGTTCCTATATCAATAATATTTGAAATGTCTTTTATAGGTGAGAACTTAAATATTTCTATGCAATCTATAAAATGCTTTTTAACAATATCTTCATCCTCAACTATTGCAGTAAGATTTATTTTATTATTCCATGATTTAAGTATATCCTTATATTTCATAAACTTATTATATTTTTCTTCATTAAAACTCAACCCAACATCATTACACGCTGCATTCATACTCTGAAAATACTTCATAATATTTCTCCAAACTTATCATTATTTTAATAACTATCAAGTGATTCTTGGGTTCAGGTAGAGTTTTCTCATAAGAAATACTTTTCTCAGCCTGAACCTTAGAGGAACTTATCCAGAGGTATATCATTACTTATCCAACATCTTATAAAGCGAGGATCTTAGCAAAATACTAGTCATCGGATAAGGCCTTTTCCCTGCTTCTTTTTTCCATGTAAATTAGCAAAACAGAAATATCCGCTGGTGAAACTCCAGAAATTCTGGAAGCCTGACCAATATTCATAGGTCTTATTTTATTTAATTTTTGTATAGCCTCTATTCTCAATCCTTTAATTTCATGATAATCTATATTCTCTGGTATAAACTTATCTTCAAATTTCTTAAATTGACTGACTTGTTCAAGCTGTTTGTCTATATATCCTTCATATTTTGAAATAATATTTACTTCTTCCTGAACATCTTGACACAATTCAGATCTATTTACATCCAGAGGTTCTAGATTAAAATAATCAAGCTCAGGTCTTTTAATTAACTCATATAAACTAACACTCTTTTTCAATTCAGAAGAATTCAACGAATTCAAAAAATCAATTACATATTTTTTTGGTGTTATTTGAACATTTTTAATTCTTTTTAATTCTTTCTCTATATTGTGCTTTCTATTTAAATATTTCTCATATCTTTTTTCATCAACTAATCCTATTTTATGTCCCATCTCCGTAAGCCTTAAATCCGCATTGTCCTGTCTAAGTATCAGTCTATATTCAGAACGAGATGTCATCATCCTATAGGGCTCTTCAGTTCCCTTTGTAACTAAATCATCTATCAAAACACCTATATAACCATCAGATCTTTTTAAAATAAGGGGTTCTTTTTCCATAGCTTTAAGGGCAGCATTAATACCTGCAATTATTCCTTGAGATGCTGCTTCTTCATACCCAGAACTTCCATTTAACTGACCCGCTCCAAATAGGCCTTCAATCTTTTTAAACTCTAATGAAAGTTTTAACTGAAGTGGATTTATACAATCATATTCAATAGCATAACCACTTCTTAAAAATTCTACATTTTCAAGTCCCTCTATAGTTCTATACATGGCAATCTGCACGTCTTCTGGCATTGATGTAGATGCACCATCTACATACAATTCATCTGTATTTTCTCCTTCAGGTTCTATAAATATTTGATGTTGTTCCTTATCAGGAAATCTAACCACTTTATCTTCAATAGATGGACAATATCTTGGACCTACGGATTTAATAGATCCATTGTAAAGTGGTGATCTACCTATGTTATCTCTTATAACCTTCAATGTACTTTTTGTAGTATAGGTTAAATAACAAGGCACCTGCTCCCTATCTATGTTTTCACTCATAAAAGAAAATGGGATTATCTTTTTATCACCAGGCTGTTCTATCATTTTTGAAAAATTTACACTTCTCTTATTTATTCTAGCTGGTGTCCCTGTTTTAAACCTTCTAAGTTCTATTCCTAAATTAAGTAAACTTTGTGAAAGATCATTAGATGGCATAAATCCATTTGGACCTGAACTATAGCTTACATCTCCTATAATCACTTTCCCCTTTAAATACGTTCCTGTAGCTAAAACCACAGCCTTTGTTCCAAAATATGCTCCATTTTTGGTAAGTACTCCACTAATCTTTCCATATTTATCTGTTCTTATTTCTATTACCTCTATTTGCCTCAAATATAAATTAGGTTGCCTCTCAAGTACCTTTTTCATTCTCCCTGAATAATTTCTTTTGTCAGCCTGAGCTCTTAATGAATGTACAGCCGGTCCTTTTGAGGTATTGAGCATTCTTGATTGTATAAATGTATGGTCGATATTTACACCCATTTCTCCACCTAATGCATCTATCTCCCGTACTAAATGTCCCTTAGCTGTTCCTCCAACATTAGGATTGCAAGGCATAAATCCTATACTGTCTAGATTCATGGTACACATTAAAGTCTTACATCCCATTCTAGCTGCGGCAAGTCCTGCTTCACAACCAGCATGCCCACCTCCCACAACTATTACATCATATTTACCTGAAAAGTATTCCAATCTTAACTACCTACTTTCCTAAACAAAATTGTGAAAATATTTTATCAATTATATTCTCCTCTAAAGTATCACCAGTTATTTTGCCAAGATTAGCCCAAGCATTCCTTATATCTATAGAGGCTAAATCTATGGCTGAAGTATTTTTCAATACTTGTAAAGCTTCAATACAGCTTTCTTTAGCTCTAATTAAACCTTCTTTATGTCTCATATTAGTTACAAATAGATCCGTGGATTTAATTTCACCTTTAAAAAACAAATCTTTAATGCAACTTTTAACCTTATCTAATCCCCTGCCGGATTTAATTGAAGTTTTTATTATAAATTTTGAATTCAATTTATAAATATCATCTAAATCTATTTTATCACCTAGATCAGTTTTATTTAATAAAATTATATATTTTTTCTTATTTATATAATCTATAATTTTCTTATCTTCCGCATCTAATTTTTTGCTTGAATCCAACATCAGTATGATTAAATCTGAATCATCTATTTTCTCTTTTGATTTTTTGACTCCAATTTTTTCTACTAGATCATTAGTCTTTCTAATTCCTGCAGTATCAATTATTTTTACAGGTACCCCCTCTATACTCATATATTCTTCTATAACATCTCTGGTTGTACCTGGTACATTTGTAACTATAGCTCTATTTTCCATAATCAATGAATTCAAGAGAGATGATTTGCCTACATTTGGTTTTCCGACAATTACTATATTTAAACCTTCTCTAATTATCTTCCCCTCTTCCGCAGTACTCAATATAAAATTTATCCTATCTAATATTTTATTTAATTTTATAGATACTTCATTAGCTGTTACTTCCTCCAAATCAGCTTCTGGATAATCCACCGTAGCTTCAATAGATGCAATTATTTTTAAAAGCTCTTCTCTTAATGAGTTAATTTCCTCAGAAATTTTTCCCTTTGATTGTTGCACTGCAGATTTCATTGAGATTTCAGTTTTTGCATTAATTATGTCTATCACCGCTTCTGCCTGGCTTAAATCAATTCTCCCATTTAGAAATGCCCTTTTAGTAAATTCCCCTGGTTCTGCCATCCTAGCTCCAGATTTAATAACTTCCTCAAGTACTTTTTTAGCAGCTAAAATTCCACCATGGCAATTTATTTCAACAGTATCTTCAGCCGTATAACTTCTAGGGGCTTTCATAAAACTTATAAGTACTTCATCTAATAATTCCTGAGTTTCCTTTTCCACTATAAAACCATATCTCATTGAGTAAGGTTTTATATCCAACAGTTTTCTATTATCTTTTCCCTTAAATATTTCATTTACTATTTTAAGAGAATTTTCACCAGAAACTCTTACAATTGATATGCCACCTTCCCCTAACGCCGTCGCTATAGCTGCTATTGTATTAACCTTTTCCATCATTTCACATTTCACTTCCCTTTAATCTCTAATGCATAAACTGTAGCAAACTTTTCACCAATTTTCTCGAACATGTAAAAAAGAAAGCCTTTAGGCTTTCTTCAAATCAACTACAACTCTTCTAAAAGGCTCCTGTCCTTCACTATAGGTATTTACATAAAAATCATTTTGAAGAGCAGAATGAATTACTCTTCTTTCATAAGGATTCATGGGTTCTAACTTAACTATTCTGCCTGTTTTTCTAACTTTTTCAGCCACTCTTCTAGCAAGTCTTTTTAATGTTTCTTCTCTTTTTGCTCTATAATTTTCTGTATCTAAAACCACTCTTTTATATTCCATCTCATGATTCTTATTTATTACAAGACTTAAAAGATATTGAAGTGCATCCAGAGTCTCTCCTCTATAGCCTATAAGTATTCCCATATCTGAACCAGTCAAGTATACCTTTATTACATTATTTTCTTCTTTTATTTTTATTTCAGCTTCTACTTTCATTTTATCTAAAATATTTTTTAAAAATATTTTTGCATCATATATATAATCTCTTTTTAATTTAACTTTTATTTTAGCTGGTCGTACCCCTATAAAATTAAAAAAGCCTTTATTGCCTTCATCTAATACTTCAACTTCCACTTTATCTTTTTCAACTTTCAATTCTAATAGTGCATTTTTAAGTGCCTCTTCAACAGTTTTTCCTGTGGTTTCTATAACCTTCATGCCACATAGCCACCCCCTAAGCCTTACTAGTTTTTTTACTCATTTCAATCTTTTTAATAACTAAAGTTTGTGCTATTTGAATTAAGTTACTAACAACCCAATACAATACTAATGCTGATTTAAATCTCATGCTCATATATACCATGAATACAGACATTCCTATATTCATCATCTTACTCTGTTTTGCCTGTTCACCCGTAGAAGGCATTACTAAAAACCCTGATAAATAAGTAGTTATTCCTGATATAACAGCAAGAAATATATCTGTCTTAGCTAAATCATTCACCCATAAAAAACTAACACCATTTATTCCAGATAAATTATTAAAAACATAGTAGAGAGCTATTAAAATAGGCCACTGAATAAGAAGTGGTAAACATCCACTAAAAGGGCTTGCTCCTTTTTCTTTATACAATTTCATCATTTCTTTTTGTGCTCTTTGTGGATCCTTTTTATATTTTTCCTGTAGTTTTTTAACTTCCGGTTGAATTTCATTCATGGCAAATGAAGATTTCAATTGTTTTATTCCCAATGGAAGTATTATAATCCTAATTATTATAGTCATTAAAATTATTGCTATACCATAGGAAAGATTTTGATTAGGTACAAACGAAGTTACACTACTATGTAAAAAATCAAAAAACCGAACAAAAGCATTATTTAAGTATTGCAAAATATTAAACCTCCTGAAATTTATTTAACTGGATCATATCCGCCTTTGAAAAATGGATTACACCTCAATATCCTTTTTATGGACATAAATCCACCTTTTATGATACCATATTTTTGTAATGCTTCCAATGCATATTGTGAACAAGTAGGATAAAATCTACAACATGGTCTTTTTAGAGGTGATATATATTTTCTATATAGTCTAATTAAAAAAATTAAAAAATTTTTCATTTATTATATAAGCCTGCTTTTTTGATTAAATTTTTTGTGGAATTACCTATCTCTATATAATTTTTACCGTTTGATAAATTTCTAGCTATAAATACCAAATCATAGCCTATTTTTACATCCTTTATATCTAATCTACAGATCTCTTTAATCAATCGTTTTATTCTATTTCTCTCAACGCTTTTTCCCACTCTTTTACTTATGGATATACCCAATCTATTTATATTCTTCCTGTTTCTGTAGATATATAAAACTAGCAAATTATTAGAAAAAGATCTTCCTCTCTTATATACAACACGAAATTCTGCATTTTTTTTTATTCTGTAAACTTTCATTTTTGCTCCTTTTTTTCTGCTTGCAGAAAAAGGCCACAAAAGCGGCCTATGCTGTTAATTTCTTTCTACCTTTTTGTCTTCTTCTTCTAATAACATTTCTTCCCGATAAAGTTCTCATTCTCTTTCTAAAGCCATGTTCTCTTTTTCTCTGTTTCTTTTTTGGCTGATAAGTCATCCACATAATCTTATACAACTCCTTTCTAAATTTAACATTGACTTTCTAGGTCCAGTTTTTATATATGGAATCTAATATTCTCATTATTAAATAAACAGTCCCAAAATAATCGTTTTAACTTTCTAAAATATAAAACGAAAATAATTTAAATAGCATACTCTTAAAAAGCTTAATCTATTTTCAGTCTAAATTCTAAAGTTTTACTATTAAATTATATATTCACTAACTTACAATGTCAATACAAATTAAAAAGTATAAGTTTTATAATCAATATTTTTTATATATATTTTGTGGATAATTTCTTGAATAGGTTGTTAGGTTTTGATATTATAAATAGAGGCTTGTTAATAACTTTAAAAATATATACTACTTATCCACAGTTGTGGATAAAAATGTGCATAACTTGTTTAAATTATATTTATTTTTATATTTTTGACTATTTCACTAACATTATTCATTGTAAATAATGTTAATATTTATTTCTATAATTAAAATTACAATTTTTTTATTTTAAAATTATAAACTTAATTATACACATGTGAATATTTTTATACACATATGTCAACAAAATATAATAATGAAGCATCTAAACTGGGAATTATTTTTCTAAGACTGGAGGATACAAAATGAATGCCCATCCAAAAGAAATATGGGAACAATCTTTAAATATAATAAAAGGTGAAATTACCGAAGTAAGTTTTAACACATGGATTAAAAGTATTACTCCTGTATCCATTGAAAATGACAATTTTATATTAAGTGTACCAAATGATTTGACTAAAGGAATATTATCTAGTAAATATACAAATTTAATATCAAATGCATTAAAATTAATTACTTCAAAAAAATATAATATTAAATTTTTAGTTTTATCTGAATCTGAAGAAGCTTTAACATCAGATGATAAACCTAAAAGATATAACAAGAAATCGGTATTAATAAATGATGAAATGTCTACCATGTTAAATCCCAAATATACTTTTGATTCTTTCGTTATAGGAAACAGCAATAGATTTGCCCATGCTGCATCTCTTGCCGTAGCTGAATCTCCTGCTAAAGCATATAATCCATTATTTATATATGGAGGAGTAGGTCTGGGAAAAACCCATCTAATGCATGCTATAGGTCATTATGTATTAGATAATAATAATAAATCTAAAGTAACCTACGTTTCATCTGAAAAATTTACCAACGAACTTATAAATTCAATAAAAGATGATAAAAACGTAGAATTCAGAAACAAATATAGAAATGTAGATGTGCTATTAATAGACGATATTCAGTTTATAGCAGGTAAAGAAAGAACTCAGGAAGAGTTCTTCCATACTTTTAATGCCTTATACGAAGCAAATAAACAAATAATCCTGTCAAGTGATAGACCACCAAAAGAAATTCCTACACTAGAAGATAGACTTAGATCCAGATTCGAATGGGGACTTATAGCAGATATTCAACCACCAGATTTTGAAACTAGAATGGCTATATTAAAAAAGAAAGCTGATGTAGAAAAATTAAATATCCCAAATGAAGTTATGGTATATATAGCTACAAAAATTAAATCAAACATAAGAGAATTAGAAGGAGCCTTAATACGCATAGTTGCCTTTTCTTCACTTACAAACAAAGAAATAAGCATAGATCTAGCTATAGAAGCATTAAAAGATATAATTTCAAGTAAACAGTCAAAACAGGTTACAGTAGATCTAATACAAGATGTAGTAGCAAATTACTACAACTTAAAAGTATCTGATTTCAAATCGGCCAGAAGAACTAGAAATGTAGCTTTTCCACGACAAATAGCAATGTATTTATGTAGAAAACTTACAGATATGTCTCTACCCAAGATAGGAGAAGAATTTGGAGGTAGGGATCATACTACTGTAATACACGCCTATGAAAAAATATCAAGTAATTTAAAACAAGATGAAAGTCTTCAAAATGCTGTAAGCGACTTAACAAAGCGTCTAAATCAAAAATAATTATCAACAGATGTTATTAGTTATTTTATGATACATTGTTGATATTATGATATATTTATTATTTTTTCTTATCATGTGGATAATGTTATTTTTTAATACTTATTTATCCACAGTTATTTTTTTCACTTTTTTCAGTGATATTAACGCTTCTATAGCTTATCAACATACTAACAGCCTCTACTACTATTATTACTAATAATAAGTTAATTATCTATTTCTATTAAGAAAATATATTGTCAATAAGGGAGATGCTATAAAAATGAAAATCATATGTAAAAAAACATATTTACAGGAAGCTATATTTATAGCTCAAAAAGCAATAACCGGAAAATCCAGTATGCCTATATTGAACGGATTAAAAATAACTGCTTTCAACAACCAAATTACATTAATAGGATCTGATATAGATCTAAGTATAGAAACTAAAATAGATGCAGTAGTTGAAGAAGAGGGAACAGTTGTAATTGACGCAAGATTATTTGGAGAAATTATAAGAAAATTGCCTGATGACAATATAAGTATCTCAACTATAGAAAATAATTCTATAGAAATATTGTGTCAGAAATCAAAATTTAATCTCATACATATGAATGCTGAAGATTTTCCTGAAATACCTAATATAAACGAAAATATGATTTTTTCAATACCTCAAAAAATATTAAAAAATATGATAAAGAGTGTTATATTTGCTACGGCTCAAGATGAAACAAGACCTATTCTTACAGGAGTCTTATTTGAAATAAAAAATAAAAAATTAAATTTAGTAGCTTTAGATGGATACAGACTGGCCTTAAAATCAGAGTATTTAAACACCGACAATATAATAAATGCTGTAATTCCAGGAAAAACTCTGAATGAAGTGTCTAAAATCTTAGAGGATAATGACAAGAGTGTAAATATAACATTTACACCTAATCATATACTGTTTAATTTAGTTAATACAAAAATCATATCTAGGCTTTTAGAAGGCGAGTTTATAAAATACAATTCCATAATTCCTGAAGAATTTAACATGATAGCTACTGCTAAAAAAGATGAACTTTTAAATTGTATTGAAAGAGCATCTTTAATGGCTAAAGATAGCAATACTAATTTGGTGAAATTAGAACTGGAAGAAAATACTATGATAATAACATCTAATTCTCAATTGGGAATGGTAAGAGAAGAATTAAATATAATTTTGCAGGGAGATGATTTACAAATTGCATTTAACTCAAAATACTTAATGGATGTTTTAAAAATAATGGATGAAGAAGAAATTGTTTTGAAATTTTCAAGCAGTGTAAGTCCATGTATAATTAAAAATAAAATTAACGATGATTGTACTTACTTAGTTTTACCAGTTAGACTTTTAAATAGTTAAAAATAAATAAATTGGAGATAATAGAAAATGAATGAAATTAAAATTAACACAGATGTAATAAAATTAGACTCATTTTTAAAATGGTGTGGAGCTGTTTCACAAGGATCTGAAGCTAAGCTTTTTATAAAAGATGGTATGGTAAGGGTAAATGGAGAAGTGGAAACAAGACGGAGTAAAAAACTTTATAAAGGATTTACCGTTGAATTTAAAAAGGAAACTTATAAAATTATTTAGCTGCATTAAAAATTTATTATTAATTGTATACTACATATTGTGATATAATTATAAATAGGTGTTTTTTAAATGTATATTAAATATTTAAAACTTAGAAATTTTAGAAATTATAAAAATCTTGATATTGAATTTAGTAAAGGTGTGAATATATTTACAGGAGATAATGCCCAAGGAAAAACGAATTTACTTGAAAGTATATATTACTGCAGTATAGGTAAATCTCCTAGGACAAATAAAGATAAGGAACTGATAAATTGGGAAGGTAAAGAAACTTATATAGAAGCTTATATAGAAAAAAAATCATTGGATAAAAATATAGAAATAAAGATATTTAAAGAAGGTAAAAAGGGAATAAATATAAATTCTATAAAAGTAAATAAGTTATCTCAACTTATGGGAGTTTTTAATGTAGTAATGTTCTCTCCAGAAGATTTAAAAATAGTAAAAGAATCGCCGGTTTTTAGAAGAAAATTTTTAGACATCGAGCTTTGCAAATTCAGTAAAAAATATTATTTTAATTTGGTTCAATACAACAAGAACTTAAATGAAAGAAATACTTTACTTAAAAGGTGGAGAGATTGCAATGATGATATTCTTGAGGTATATGACAGGCAATTATCTAAATATGGTGGGATTATAATAGATATGAGAAATAAATATATAAAAAGGCTTAGTGAAAAAGGAAAAGTTATTCATAAGGACATAACCTCGGGAGCTGAAGATATAGAATTTAAATATATAACACCCTTAGAAGATTTAAATAAAACAGAAGATAATTTGTTTGAAATATTAAAAATTAATAGAAAAAATGATATAGATAGAGGTACTACACTTTATGGCCCACATAGGGATGATTTTGTTACAAGAATAAATGGCATTAATGTTAGAAATTTTGGCTCTCAAGGTCAACAGAAAACATCAGTGTTAACTATGAAGTTTGCTTCTCTTGAGATAATAAAGGAAATTATAGGTGAATATCCTGTTTTGCTATTAGATGATGTTTTATCTGAACTGGATGCAAATAGACAAAGATATATACTAGGCTCTATAAATAAAATACAAACATTTATAACTTGCACAGGAATTGATGACATTAAAAAGGATTCTCAAGATAAAGCATGTTTGTTCGTTGTAAAGAATGGTAAAGTAATTATGACTTAGTTTTTGAAAGGAGATTATTTATGTTTTTACATTTAGGTGAAAATATAGTTGTTCCAATAAAGGATGTAATCGGAATATTTGATGTTGAAACTTCAACATATAACTCTGATACAACTCAATTTTTAAGGATGGCTGAAGAAGATGGATTTGTTCAAAAGATCACAAAAGATAAACCTAAATCTTTTATCATTGCTGAAGTAAATAAAAAAAGTAAAATTTATTTATCACCTATATCTTCATCCACGTTAACTAAAAGATCAAAAGCTTTAGATTATAGACTTTAAGATAAATAGGAGGATAGGTATGCTACAAGAAAAAAAACAAGTTTATGATGAAAATCAAATACAGGTGTTAGAAGGTTTAGAAGCTGTTAGAAAAAGACCTGGAATGTATATTGGAAGTACCAGTTCAAGAGGACTCCATCATTTAGTATATGAGATAGTCGATAATAGTATAGATGAAGCATTGGCAGGATACTGTGATAAAATAGATGTAACTATACACGAGGATAATTCTATAACAGTTATTGATAACGGTAGGGGAATGCCTGTTGGAATGCATCATAAGATGAAAAAACCAACGGTAGAAGTAATAATGACTATACTTCATGCAGGAGGAAAGTTTGGCGGCGGCGGATACAAAGTTTCCGGTGGACTTCATGGAGTAGGTGCATCAGTTGTAAATGCCTTATCTGAGATTTGCGAGGTTGAAGTAAAAAGAGAAGGTCATATATGGAAACAAGTATTTAAAAGAGGAAAAGTAGTAACTGGATTAGATATTATAGGTGATAGCGAAGAGAGTGGAACGAAAATACATTTTAAACCTGATTCAGAAATATTTGATGAAATAGAGTTTGATTTTGATATATTATCTCAAAGACTTAGAGAATTGGCTTTTTTAAATAAGGGAATAAAAATATCTTTAAAAGATAGAAGAGATGATAGAGAAGAGCTTTTTCACTATGAAGGTGGAATAAAATCATTTGTGACTTATCTTAATAGAAATAAGCAGACAATTCATAAAGATCCCATATATGTAGAAGGTAAAAAGGATGACTACTCTGTAGAAATTGCTATTCAATATAATGATGGATATACTGAAAATATTTTTTCCTTTGCCAATAATATAGATACAGTAGAAGGGGGCACTCATTTAGCTGGATTTAAATCTGCACTAACTAGAGTTTTTAATGATTATGCAAAAAAATTTGGAATATTAAAAGAAAATGATAAAAACTTGTCAGGAGAAGATATAAGGGAAGGCCTTACTGCTGTTATATCTATAAAACTTATGGATCCCCAATTTGAAGGTCAAACGAAAACAAAGCTTGGGAATAGTGAAGTACGTGGTATAGTTGATAGTATAATGGGAGAAGCGCTTAATAATTTCCTGCAGGAAAATCCCCAAATAGCAAAATTAATATTGGATAAATCATTAATGGCATCTCGTGCTAGAGAAGCGGCAAGAAAGGCAAGGGAATTAACGAGACGTAAATCTATACTTGAAAATACATCTCTCCCAGGAAAACTTGCAGATTGTTCATCTAAAGATTCATCCGAATGTGAGATATATTTGGTAGAGGGTGATTCAGCAGGTGGATCAGCTAAACAAGGTAGAGATAGAAAGTTTCAGGCTATACTTCCACTTAGAGGAAAAATAATGAATGTTGAAAAGCAAAGATTGGATAAAATACTTGGATATGAGGAAATAAGGGCTATGATAACAGCCTTTGGAGCAGGTATAGGAAAAGAATTTGATATTACTAAAATAAGGTATAACAAAATAATAATAATGACAGATGCAGATGTAGACGGAGCACACATAAGAACATTATTGCTTACGTTTTTTTATAGATATATGCAAGAATTAGTTGAAAAGTGTCATGTTTATATAGCTCAACCACCCTTATACAAGATATCTAAAAGTAAAAAAGAGTATTATGCATATTCAGATAAGGAACTAGAAGTATTGCTGAATGAAATAGGAGGAAAAGATAATAACGTTGACATCCAAAGATATAAGGGACTTGGAGAAATGGATTCAGAACAGCTTTGGGATACTACAATGAACCCTGAAACTAGGACACTTATTCAAGTAAACGTAGATGATGCCATGGCTGCTGATGAAATTTTCACTATACTTATGGGTGATAAAGTAGAACCTCGTAGAGAATTTATACAGCAAAATGCTAAAAAGGTTGTAAACTTAGATATATAGTAAAGAGGTGTAGTTGATGTTTGATGAAGGTAAAATTTTACCAGTAGACATAAGCAAGGAAATGAAAAAAAGTTATATAGATTATGCTATGAGCGTTATTGTAAGTCGTGCGCTTCCAGATGTGCGTGATGGATTAAAGCCAGTTCACAGAAGAATATTATTTTCTATGTATGAATTGGGATTGACTCCTGAAAAGGGATATAGGAAATGTGCAAGAATTGTTGGAGATGTATTAGGTAAATATCATCCTCATGGTGATACTGCTGTTTATGATGCTTTAGTTAGAATGGCACAGGAATTTTCAATTAGGTATACTTTAGTTGATGGTCATGGAAATTTTGGTTCAGTAGATGGAGATAGTGCTGCAGCTATGAGGTATACTGAAGCTAAAATGAATAAAATAACCCTTGAAATGTTAAGGGATATAAATAAAAATACGGTAGATTTTGTTCCAAATTTTGATGGTGAAGAAAAAGAGCCTTCTGTTCTTCCATCCAGATTTCCAAATTTGCTTGTAAATGGATCTGCTGGAATAGCTGTTGGTATGGCTACCAACATACCACCTCATAATTTAACTGAAGTTGTAAATGGTGTGATAATGATAATAGATAATCCACAAGTTACAATTAGTGAACTTATGACATGTATAAAAGGTCCGGATTTTCCAACAGCAGGATTAATAATTGGTACATCTGGTATAAAAAGTGCCTATGAAACTGGAAGAGGAAAGATATTAGTAAGAGCAAAAACTGAAATTGAAGAGATAAATGGAAGAAATAGAATATTGATAACTGAAATTCCATATCAAGTTAATAAATCAAAACTTATAGAAAATATGGCTGAACTTGTGAAAAATAAAAAAATAGATGGAATATCAGATATTAGAGATGAATCAGATAGAGAGGGAATGAGGGTTGTTGTAGAATTAAAAAGGGATGCGAATCCAAATGTAACTCTCAATCAATTATATAAACATACAAGAATGCAGGATACTTTTGGAATCATAATGCTAACTCTTGTAAATAATGAACCGAAGGTATTAAATTTAAAGCAAATACTTGTGTATTATCTGCAATTTCAAGAAGAAATTATAACAAGAAGGACTAGATTTAATTTAGATAAGGCCCAAGCTAGAGCTCATATTCTTGAGGGATTAAAAATAGCATTAGATCATATTGATGAAGTAATAAGTTTAATAAGGGCATCTAAAACTACAGAAAATGCTAGAAATGGTTTGATGATTAAATTTAATCTTTCAGAAAAACAAGCTCAAGCTATTTTGGATATGAGACTTCAAAGGCTTACGGGACTTGAAAGAGAGAAAATTGAAAATGAATATAATGAATTGATGGAAACAATAAAACATCTTAATGAAATCTTGGAAAATAAATCTCTTTTATTAAGTATAATTAAAGATGAATTAATTGAAATAAGGAATAAATATGGTGATGAAAGAAAAACTGAGATACAGATAAGCAATGATGATTTTAATATTGAAGATCTTATTGAAGAAAAAGAAGTGGTAATAACTTTAACCCATGAGGGGTACATAAAGAGAATTTCTGCTGATACCTATTCTTCACAAAGAAGGGGAGGAAGAGGAATACAGGCCATGGCTACAAAAGAAGATGATTTTGTAGAACATATATTTATCACCTCAACTCATAGTCATATTTTATTTTTTACAAATAAAGGTAAGGTATATAAATTAAAAGGATATGAGATCCCTGAAGCAGGCAGAACTGCTAAAGGTACAAATTTAGTTAATTTACTGCCTTTAGATGTAAGTGAAAAGATTCAAGCTGTCATAGCTTTTAAAGAAATTGACCAAGATAAAGATAATTACTTTATAATGGCAACTAAAAATGGTTTAATTAAAAAAACTAAAATAAGCCAATATGCTTCTATAAGAAAAAGTGGTCTAAATGCTATAAATTTAAGAGATGAAGATGAACTTATACAAGTTAAAATGACTACTGGGCAGAGTGAAATACTTGTTTTTACTAAAAATGGATATGCAATAAGGTTTAGTGAAAAAGATGTAAGATCTACAAGTAGAAATACTACAGGTGTAAAAGCTATAACTTTAAGGCACGGAGATATAGCTGTTGCAATGGATATTGTAGATGAAAGTCAGGATGTTCTTGTTATAAGTGAAAATGGATTTGGTAAGAGAACTCCTATAGGTGAATACACCATCCATAGAAGAGGTGGAAAAGGTATTATAACTTATAAGGTTACAGAAAAAACAGGATTAATGGTTGGAGCTAGAATTGTAAAAGATGAGGATGAAATTATGCTTATAAATAGCAGTAATGTAGCTATAAGACTTAATGTATCTGAAGTATCAACTACAAGTAGAAATACTATGGGTGTCACACTTATGAAAACAGGTGATGAACAAAGAGTTGTTGCAATTGCTAAAATAAATTGTAGCGATGAAATTAAAGATGAAGTTAAAGATGAATAGTTTTTTACCATAATAATAAATACAGCTTTTTCAATAGTGAAATATTTTAGTAAAGTTAAAATATTTCACTATTTATTTTTGAGTATGGAAATCCCATATATAAATCAAGGCAAGTGACTTTTAAAATTAATAGAAATAAATCAAAAAACATGTTGACTCCATCTAATTAAGGTGATAGAATATAAAAGCTGTATAAATTGAAACTTTGTTAAAAGTTTGTGTTTATAAGGTATTGATAATCTTGAACTAATGTGATAAACTAAAGTAGTTCTTGATTATTGAAGATGATCTTTGAAAATTAAACAGAATAAAATATAAGGAAAACTTATATAAGAA
>NZ_JBGEWD010000009.1:0-159924 GCF_041205085.1 Clostridium moutaii | reverse complement strand
CAGTGCCCATGGTACTGCAGGGGAGGCCCTGTGGGAGAGCAGGTCGTCGCCAGATAATTTTAAAATTATATTGCAAAGACAATTACAAATAAATTTATTATTAATATATGCTATAAGAAGTATATTACATAACATTTCTTTCCTAGGTAATGGAGAGGAATGTTTAATTTATATATAGAAGATTATCAGATAAATATGCATTTGTCGTTATTATTGTTACACACTTTATTATAATTATAAAAAGCAGTAAAATAAAAATATAGGAGGGTGTAATATGGACATAAAGTGGTTTAAAGGTATTAGAAATTCAGAAGATGCATTTGCAATACGAAATGAAGTGTTTGTAAAGGAACAACATGTTCCTGTGGAGGAGGAATTAGATGATCAAGATAAGGTATGTGATCATCTGGTTATTTATTTGCTAGGGGAACCAGTAGCTACAGGAAGGATAATAATTGAAAATAAGAAATATTATTTAGGAAGGGTAGCTGTATTAAAGAAATATAGAGGAAAGGGATTTGGGAAGATTCTAGTAAATGAGCTTTTAAATAAGATTTTTTTGCAGGGAGAAAAAGAGGTGTTTATTCATGCTCAAGTTTCTGCGGAAGGTTTCTATAAAAAATTGGGATTTAAACCTTATGGAGAAAAATTCTTTGAAGCTGGTATAGAACATATAAATATGTGTATAATTAATTAGGTACTTTTAGTAAATACATGATATCGGTTAAATTGTTGTATTAAAATTATAAAATACCTAAGGTAAATAATGATTAATTAATAGACTTTGCTATAGATATTATAGAATCTTTGGAAATATTTCCATACAGGGTATATTGGATGTTATTTTTTATCCATGTTATTTTTATAATATCTTCTGTAGATATATAACCTGTAGTTTCATTGATGTCTATCTTCTCACCAGAAATATTAGGGGAAAGTTTTTTACTTTGAATTAGATTAAAATATTTATCATCAGCATTGGTGTATTTTATATCTATGATTTTTTCTTCTTCTGCATTTTGTGGAACAACCATGCTGTCTAACTTAAAGCCTTCAGGAACATAAGAAGGTAAAGAGACATTACTCCCAAAATAATTTTGGACAGTAGCTAGATCTAGCATATTTGAAGGCTTTAAATTTAATTCAAATATTTTCTCATTTAAAGATGGAGAAATGGATATATTTGAAGTATCATTTTCTTTACTGATTTTATTATTTATTATGAAGCTTTGGCTTTTAGATTCTATATTTGTATCTTTAACTTCACTTTTATTAGGGGATATGGAAACCGGAGGCTCACTAGCATTCACAGAACTTGAATTATAATTGTCTTTTGTATTGAAATCGGATTTTGAATTTGCAATTTTGTCATTTGGATGAATTTTATTATCAATGCTATTTATATTATTTTTTTTAGCTGGTAAAGGAGCATAATTATTATGAATTGGCACTTTTATGAGTTTATTTAAAGTCTTGATAGAAGTTTCCGCTACAGTATTATTTTTAGCATAGAAGTAATAATAACCTAATATGGTAAATGTTACTGTTGCTATGGATAAACCTTTAATAAATAAAGGTTTTAAGTTTTTATTTTTACATTTGATAAAAGTTTTATTTTTTAATTCTTCAGTTACATAAATATCGTCCAGAGCTGAGTCCACTATTTCCTTTAAATTATTAATATTATCCTTCATATTCAATACTACCGCCTATACTATATTTTAATAATTTTCTTGCTCTATAAAGTCTGCTTCTTACAGTACCCTCAGGTATTTTTAGAACTTTGCCCATTTCAGAGGTGGACAATCCTTGATAGTAATACAAGAGTATAATTTCTTTATATTTTTTTTGTAAATTCATGACCCTTTTTAACAGGTCTTCATATTCAATATTTTTAATTACTCTATCATCTATTGCATTTGAATTTTTGGCTTCATTGAGAGATTCATATTCAATGTCATCAAATTTAAAAACTTTCTTTATCCATGAGCTTCTGAGTACATCTTTACAAGTATTTATGGTTATGGTCAGTATCCAGGTCTTTTCACTGCATTTACCATTAAATCTATGAAAATTTTTATAGACCTTTATAAATACATCTTGAAAAACATCTTCAGCTAAGTGCAAGTCTTTAAGATAAATGTAGGCAATTCTTAAAACATCATTTCCGTAGCAATTCATTAATCTTGTAAGTTCCGTTTCTGTATCCAAATCATTCTCCTTCCTATAAGTTAGACGGAATACATATATTTTATGTTTCAGATATAATAGCATATAATTTATTTTAAAATAGTAGATTCAAATTGTAAAGTATCCAATTTTTTTTATAAAAATATGCTTAAATAAATATAAAGTTTTAGTAACAATTTATAAAAACGGGTATATAATAAAATTAAAATAAAAAAGATTTGTGATTAATTAAATTGGAATCTTATAATTTACACTTGATTAAAATAAATTTATATAGTATTATAGTAATGTAAATTTATTTCATAGTAAATTACTAAGAATTACGATGATGAGAAGAGTAGGTTACACAAAGTTATAAGAGAGAGTTTCCCTTGGGTGTAAGGAGACTTTAACTAGAGGTAATTGAATTGCATCTTGGAGTACTGAATTGAACAATAGTAGATTTCAGCGGGAACGTCCGTTAAAACGTTGAGGTATGATTGTACCAATAAAGGAGTTTTATCATATAAGTGGTATTTTGGCATTTTATATGAGATAAACAGAGTGGAACCGCGGAAGTAACCTTCTGCCTCTGTATTGAGGCAGGAGGTTTTTTATTTTTCAAAATTCCGGAATTTGAAAAATAAATAATATAAATAACTGCTAGAAATATTTTTACTGAAATATAAAGAAATTTAAAGATGCTAAAATATGATTTTATATAAAATTAATTTAGTATTTATGGAGGAGTTAATTATGAATTCAGTATCATATTTTGATTCCATTGCAAACAAATGGAATGTAATAAGAGAAGAGTATTTTGAAGATAAACTAAAATATATTGTACTTTCTAAATTTAATACAGAAAATAAAATATGTGTGGATTTAGGATGTGGGACAGGATTTATTTCCCTGGCTTTATCACAAAATGCAAATTTAGTATTTTCTGTTGATAATTCTAAAAATATGTTAAAACAATTGCATGATGAATGTTTAGACAAGAAAATCAAAAATATATATCCCATAAAAGGATCCATAACAGATATTCCATTATTTGATGAATCAATTGATGCGGCTTATATAAATATGGCCCTTCATCATGTGGTGGATGCAAAAAAAGCAGTAGAAGAAGCCTATAGAATTTTGAAAAAAGATGGAGTGTTTATTGTATCAGATGTAAAAGAGCATAATGGAGAATGGGCAAGAACCGAAATGCATGATAAGTGGCTGGGATTTTCTAAGGAACAAATAACTGATTGGTTCAACAAGGCAGGATTTAGTGATATAAGTTTTGAGAACACAGAATTAAAATGTAATGGGTATTCAAGTAAAGGCGAGCATACGGAACCTGGAATATTTATAGCAAAGGGAATTAAGAGGGGAGAATAATTATGAAAATTGAATCATTGTTAATACATGGAGGAATAGACGGAGACGAAAAAACAGGTGCAGTCAGTGTACCTATATATCAGACTTCTACGTACAAACAAGAGGCACTTGGAAAAAATAGTGGTTATGAATATTCGAGAACAGGAAATCCAACTAGAGATGCAGTGGAAAAATTAATTGCAGATTTGGAAGAGGGATATAGAGGTTTTGCTTTTGCTTCTGGGTTGGCAGCTATATCAGCAGCCTTGATGCTTTTTAAAAGCGGAGATAAAATAATACTCTCCAATAATGTATATGGAGGGACTTTCAGGGTTATAGATAAAGTATTTAAAAATTTTAATATAAATTATGAATTAGTAGATACCAGTGATTTGCAAAAAGTAAAGGATAGTATTACTGAAGATGTAAAAGCAATATTTATTGAAACACCTACCAATCCTCTTATGTCTATAACGGATATATCTAAAGTAAGTGAAGTAGCAAGAAAAAATAAAGTGTTGACTATCGTAGATAATACTTTTATGACACCTTATTTACAAAAGCCTATAAAATTGGGGGCAGATATAGTAATTCATAGTGCTACCAAATACTTAGGTGGTCATAGTGATCTGATTGCTGGTTTTTTGGTGGTAAACAATGAAGAACTGGGGGAAAGGGTTCACTTTATTCAAAATTCAACAGGTGGAATATTAAATCCTTTTGATAGCTGGCTTTTAATAAGAGGAATAAAAACATTATCTGTTAGGATGGATAGGCACAATGAAAATGCTGAATATGTAGCTGAGTTTTTAAAGGAAAATAGTTTAGTAGAAAAAGTTTATTATCCAGGATTTGAAACCCATCCAGGACATGAAATTCAAAAAAAGCAGGCTAATGGATATGGTGCAATTATTTCCTTTGTTTTAAAGGATTATATAGATAGAAATAAGTTTTTTAAAGGATTAAAACTTATAATATTAGGAGAAAGTTTAGGTGGAGTAGAGTCTTTAATATCACATCCAGCTACAATGACTCATGCAGCAGTGCCCTATGATATAAGGCAAGAAATAGGAATAGTTGATGGCCTAATTAGGTTGTCAGTGGGGATTGAAAATAAAAAGGATTTAGTAGAGGATTTGAAAAATGCATTGAAATTTGCCAAATAATACAGTGAATTTTGAAAATGTGAAATTTGGTGGAGGATTAATAATATGATGTATTATAATGATATAAAAGAAATGGTAGGCAACACTCCAATATTAAAGTTAAATAATTTTGATATAAAAGAAGGAGTAAGCATATTTGCCAAATTAGAAAATTTCAATCCTGGAGGTAGTGTAAAAGACAGAATTGGAGTATATATGATAGAAATCGCAGAAAAAAAAGGAATCTTGAAGAAAGGATATACTATAATAGAACCAACTGCAGGTAATACGGGATTAGGGATTGCATTGGGGGCACTTAACAAAGGTTATAAAGTTATATTTGTAGTTCCAATGAAATTTTCCTCTGAAAAACAAACACTTATGAAATCACTTGGTGCAGAAATAATAAACACTCCTGAAGATAAAGGTATGCTTGGTGCTATAGAAAAGGCGCAGGAGCTTCTTGAAAGCATACCAAACTCAATTTCATTAAAACAATTTGAAAATGCCGACAATCCACAAACCCATTATTTAACTACAGGTCCTGAAATATATTTGGGTATGGAGGGGCAAATCGATTACCTTGTAGCAGGAGCAGGCAGCGGTGGAACTTTTACAGGAGTTTCAAAATATTTAAAAGAAAAGATAAAGGATATGAAATCAGTGTTAGTGGATCCTGAAGGTTCTACTTTAGGAGGTGGGGTTGAAAGCCACTATGATATTGAAGGTATAGGCAATAATTTCATTCCTCATACCATGGATATGAACTTAGTTGATAAAATCATAAAAGTAAGTGATGAGGAAGCTTTTAACATGGTAAAACAATTGGCCAAAAGAGAAGGTTTGATAGTAGGATCCTCTTCAGGTGCTGCTATGGCGGGAGCAATGAAATTAGCGGAGGTTATAAAAACTGGGAATATAATAACTGTATTTCCAGATAGAGGGGATAGATATTTTAGCAAAAATATTTACAATTAATTTTTAGAACAAAAATATAATTTTCGAATATAATGGTTAATGATAGTAAGTAAAAAGGAGTACCATATTTGAATGTATATGTAGTTCGTTCAGGTGATTCTATATGGTCTATAGCTCAAAGATTTGGTGTTACTCCAAACAGTATAATAGATGCCAATGATCTTAATCCGCAGCAAAGTTTAGTGATAGGTCAGTCACTTGTAATTCCTACAACAGAAAGATCATATAGGGTTAGGTCAGGTGATTCTATATGGTCCATATCTCAAAGATTTGGAGTTTCTGTAGATAGTATAGCTCAGCTTAATAATATTGCAAATCCTGCAGCTATTTATCCTGGTATGATAATTAGAATACCCGAAAAGGCAAAAAATTATGGTGTTATTGAAACCAACGGATTTATACAGCCTTCTACGGCTGAGAGAGAGAGAGTTATCATAAATAATGTAGGCCCCTATTTAACCTATGTAACCCCTTTTAGCCATCATGTTACCATAGAAGGTGGACTAACTCCTCTTAGAGATGAAACAATAATTGAGGTGGGAAGAAGCAATAGAATTGCGCCATTGCTCTCAGTGACAAATATATCAGGAGCAAATTTTGATACTGATTTAATAGCCACTATATTAAACAATGAAAACCTTCAGAATACTTTGATAAACAATATAACTGAAGCTATGGACAAAAAGGGATATTACGGAGTTGTAATAGATTTTGAGAGAATTCCACCATCGGACAGAGAAAAATATAATAATTTTCTTGAAAAGTTAGTATCAAAGGCTCATCCTTTAGGATATGTAGTTGGAACTGCATTGGCACCTAAAACATATGATGTAACATCTGGTGCATGGCATGGAGCCCATGACTATGCTGCTCATGGCAGAATAGTGGACTTTGTTATAATAATGACTTATGAATGGGGTTGGTCCGGAGGTCCGCCTATGGCCGTAGCTCCACTTAATGAGGTTAGAAAAGTAATAAGTTATGCTGTAAGCGTAATCCCGCCTAAGAAGATACTGATGGGCATACCAATGTATGGTTACGATTGGACATTACCTTATACACCAGGGGGTGAATTTGCAGAGAGCATCGGACATCAGGAGGCAGTGAACAGGGCAAGGAGATATGGGGCAGAAATAAAATTTGATGAAGTGGCTCAATCACCTTATTATAACTACGTAGATGAAGAGAGAAGACNAGTGAACAGGGCAAGGAGATATGGGGCAGAAATAAAATTTGATGAAGTGGCTCAATCACCTTATTATAACTACGTAGATGAAGAGAGAAGACAACATGTGGTGTGGTTTGAAGATGCCAGAAGTATACAGGCAAAGTACAGACTGGTCAGCGAATATGGACTCAGAGGAGTGAGTTACTGGACACTGGCTCAGCCTTTCCCTCAGAATTGGTATATATTAGATAATATGTTTCAGATTACAAAGGTAATACCAGCTGAATAAATATAAAGTCTTTTAATTTTAAAAGTGTAAGTGATAGCCTAATTATTAGGTTACCATTTGCACTTATTTATTTTATAATATGGTTGCAGCCAGGAACTGGCTGACGTCACTTACAAATCTGATGCACAAGAAACTTATAGGTGAGAAATATTTGCATAAGATGAGACACCTGTACAGGTACTTAAAGAACCTGGGAAAAAAAACACGTCAGAATCCTATATGTGGATGTACAGCACATATGCAGGCAGTAAGACACCAATAAGGCTGTTTGATTACAAGCCTTCAAGAAGTGGAGACTGTCCGCAGAAATTTTCAAGGGGCTTTAGTGGATATCTCCATACGGATTGTTATAAGGGATATAACAAAGTATCTGGAATAACAAGATGTTTGTGCTGGACACATCTTAGAAGATATTTTGTTGAAGCGCTTCCAAAGGACATAATCAGCACCACCCGTTTTATGGGTGGTGCTGATTATGAATATACACTGGATAGTTTACCGCTTACTTATAAAGAATTATTGAGTTTTTATCTTTTTAGAGATGTTTTAATAGTTATTTAGAAATTTAAATTATATAAAAACAAAAGAGGTGGATTTATGAAGTTCGTCGATGTGAAGTGTCCGATAGTGAATTAAGTGTACTTTTGTCGAATTTGTTTAATATTTTGGAAGCATGTCCTGCACTAAAGAAAAAGCCTGTTATAAGTTTGGTGGACTTATAACAGGTTATGTATTTTCAAATCATTTAACATTGAGCCGTTTTCACTTTCCTGGACACACTTTCGTGAACTTTAGTATCATTTAAAAAACCAGCAATTATACAATAAATAACTTTTGGAAACTGCACAAAAGTTATTTATTGTACCAAATAGTTTTCCTATTTGCTGTACTCTCTGTCTTTAAAACTATTAAAAGTATTTTCCATAATTAACCCTTTTCTTATATTATTTACTAAATATATTGTTTAGTGTTTGCATCAAATTTAATATGATTTTAATTTTAGTAAAATACAATAAAAATTATAGGAGGTGATACAATGATTAATTCCATAAGTAATAATCATATTATGCAAAATATAGCTGCAAATACTAATATAAGTAGTAAAGCAACCGAAGAGGCTAATGAAAGTCCAAGTGAAAAAATAGCAGAAGCAAGTAAACAAAGTTCTCAATCATCAGTAACGCACATAGTTAATTCATATGCTTAGTAATATAGCTATATAAAATATATCAAAAAATTAACATCTTAACCTTAAATTTATATAAAAAATATAAGATTTAAGATATTTTACTGTATATAGCTCGATGAGGTGATGTATATCGATTTATAAAATTTTAAGTAATCCATGATGTATATATTCGGTAGATTCACGTTTAACGTAGAAAATTTTGGATAATTAAATATTTATAATATGTTTACATTACATTTGTATTAATTATATAAGGTAATGAGAAGTTGTACTTGTTGTTTTTACCTATGGTGATGATATTATTCATAAGATTATAATAATAACAATTATTGATTTATTAATCATACTAACTTCAGAAGCAAATATTTCAATTTTAGATTATAACAATAGTTATAAAAATTTTTCAAAAATTTCATATACAGTGCCAAAGCCAAAAATAAACTTAGTTAATAACAAAAATAATTACAATAATTTGTTAGATATAGTAATAAATTCAAGAAAACCAATTATAGTGGCGCATCGTGGTGCAAGTAATATCGCCCCTGAAAATTCTATCCCAGCAATTGATGAAGCAGCTAAAATGGGCTATTGGGGTGTAGAATTAGATGTTTGTTCGTCATCTGATGGTGTTTTATATTTACTACATGATGGAACACTTCATAGGACTACAAATGGGCATGGTTTAATAACAAGAAAAAGTTCACATATAATAGACAGGCTTATAATTAACAACGGACCGAATATATCATCTTACCCTAATTTAAGATTACCTAGGCTTGAAAATGCACTTATAGAATGTAAAAAAGATAAGCTTACACCAATATTTGATATTAAGTTCCTTAGTAACAGGGATAGAGATCTAAATACATTTTTAAGAATTGTACGTAAGCATGGATATGAAAGAAAATTATTAGTTCATTCATTCAATTATAAGGATTTAGAATATTTGCGTAGTAAAGACAAAACAATTATCCTAATGCCAATGGTAAATCCAAACAGGATAATATATGGTTATAGATACATAAAGTCATTTGGAGCTACTGAAGTTGACTGTAATATTAACTATTTAAATAAAAGACTTGTGCAGCAAGCCCATAAAGATGGCTTAAAAGTATTTTGTTGGACAATTGACACACCAATGGATTTAAACAAAGCTTTACACTTAGGTGTAGATTTTATATATTCTGATACTTTTTATCCTGTTATATATACAAAAAAAGATACTCAGGTTGAACATATGGGGTTAAACACCAGTGGTTTTAGTGGAAAAAATTTGAGCTATATTTTTGTAGATGGTATTTTGAATACCAAACAACAGTTGTCAAATAGTAAATCAAATATGGATCTGAAAGGTAATGATCTTAAAATAGGTAAGCATAAAGTAGATATTATTCAATTTAATAATAATAAAACAAATGGTAAAGTTATTACACATAAAACAGCATATTATGAAGTTAAATCCAAATAGTATATGTAGTTATTCTCAATGCATCTATTAAAATCAGATTAAATAACCTGTTGTGCTAGTTAAATTCACTAGCATAATTTACAAATAAGAAACTCTAGCAATTATGTTATCTTATCATTAAAAAATCAGCAAAAATCCTAATGATAGGAGGAAAAACATACATGCTAGAGCTCAAAAAAGATTATACAATAGAAATCAACAATCTTAAAGACTTTATTACTGTTATATTTGTAATAATTGATGATTTTTACCACAAAGTTACTCCAGCACATATTAAAAATCGCAGAAATATTGATAAAGCAATTATGAGCGACAGTGAAATAATTACTCTCTCACTAGTTGGTGAACTTCTTTCCATTGATTCTGAGAAATCTTGGTTCAGTTTTTGTACCAGAAATTTAAAGGATTTATTCCCTGAATTTTGTACGAGAACAAGATTCCACAGAACGAGAAAATCTCTTTACAAGGTTATGAGCAAATCCGTCAAGAAATAACATGGTTTCTCAGCTATACTCACCAACAATACAGGATAATTGACAGTATGCCAGTTCCAGTTTGTGAATTTGGGAGAGCACATTTCCACAGAGCATTTAAGCCGGGGGCTGCCTACGGCAAATGCGTTTCCAAGAAGGAAACTTACTATGGATTTAAACTGCATGCCCTTACAACACTTGATGGATATTTGACTGATTTTATCTTAACTCCTGCCAATGTTAATGACAGGGCAGCAGTATGGGATTTAACTTGTTACCTATCTCCGTTAACTATAATAGGGGATAAAGGATATATTGGAGATAAATTTGTTTCAGAACTAAAATCTGAAAGAAAAATCAATCTTATCGCCATGAAAAGAAAGAAAACTGTAAATCAATTTTCAAAAGAATTCAGGCAAACAATATTTAAAGCCAGGCGAAGAACTGAGACAACTTTCTCTCAATTATCCAGTCAGCTAAATATACAAAGAGTACTTGCCAAATCCATGTGGGGATTAGTAAGCAGAATAACAAACAAAATTTTAGCTCATAATCTCTGCTATTTTATCAATAAAGTATTGAATATTAATCCAAAGGGATGTTAATTAATCTGGTCATGAGGTACGAGCTATACACAAACTGCACGATTTGTAAAACAATTGCCGGAAAGTGTATATGATGCTCCAACTCAATCTGAAAATAACTTAGGAAAGTATTATTCATTAAGTGCAGACAGTTCTGTAAGCTCTAGTGTGGTAGATTCCATATCTCAGAAATTACAGGATAATGATTTCTCGGGTGCCGTAAAACTTGCTTTATCAAGCAAAATAGGTAACTCCAATCCACGGAGCGAAACAAATGTACAGTCTGATATGCCAGCTCTTGTTATGAGTGGATTCGACAAAGATAATCCACCAAATGGAGACGAAAAAGATAAGCAGAAAGAAAAATATCTTAAAGTTTACCTCTGTGACCCATCTACAGGGCAAATAGTTTTTCAGTATTTCGAGGCTGGATTTAAATTTGTACCAACAACACTCAATACTGGTATGATAAATCTTACTGTGAATGTGAGCCCTAGAGATGCAGGTACAGTTACACTGGATGGAAAGATTAGTGATGAAGATGGCAGCGTAACAGAAAACAAACAATTGCAAAATGGAAAAGCCAATTTTAAAGTAACACAGGCTCCCAGCACAAAAGCCCCTAAAGAAAGTCATTGAGAATTTGACCATTGGGGGATGTTAGATGGTAACAATGTAGCACTTGACAATAGCGGTAATGTTGCAATAAGTAAAAGTACAACATTAGTTGCTTATTACAAGCTCATTTCCGATGCGATACTTAATGAAACGACCAATTCTTCCAATAACCTACGTCCAGTGTAAAAACCCAATGATAATAATAAAAGGCTTGTATAATAGCAAAGTATGATAGCTGAAAAAATAGAAGCTATAAAAAATCCAAGATCAAAGATTTGAGAAGCAATGGTCCTGTAAATTAACCTAAATCTTACTTAGAAGCTTTATATCCTGCACACTCTGCAGCCCATGTTGTAGTAAAATAAACGCTATTTTTAGTATTTTTCGTTTCATTATTATAAGAGGAACTTCCTGGAATATAATATGTTTTGTTAAGGGTATCGCCTATAATAGTTCCTTTACCATTTGCATCTACATACAATTTATCTTTACTATCAGTACTATAAGTATAAATTGGATTAGTGCTGCCTTGTCCAAAATTGCTTTGTAAAGTATTAAAATCATTCTGTACTGAAATGAGATCATTTTGCAAATTAATAAGTCCATTTTGAAAATTTACAGAACTGCTTACAGTTCCCAAAGAATATAGACTAGATTGTTGATTACTGCTGGGATTAATTGGAGTAACAGTGCCGCTAACAGCTACCTGTGTTTTCCCTGACATTGGATATTGATTTTTAATATCTATCTGACTAAGGGCATATTCTGAATTAACCATTAAAGCAAACAGTAAAAAATATAAAATTGCTGGTAATCCATATCCTAATCCAGCTTGCCATTTCTCCCTAAAAAATATAGGCCTAATTAATATAGATTTCAAAAAAAGCATCATAAATATGATTCCTATACAGTAAAATACCCACTCAATCATAATAGCACTTCCAAATTTAAATATTTTTATAATTATATATCTAAATCATTAAAATCAGATTAAAAATAATTAACTATATAAAAAGTAAGAAATCAATAAACATCATTCCAATAAATTCTGAAATAAAATTCACTAAATAGTGGAATCATAAAAATATAATAATTCTAACTATAGGATGGCGAACGGAATGAAAATAACAAGTGATAGAATAAATTATTATGCTGAAAAATCAGATTTTGAAGAAATTAAGCAGGCACTAAAAATAACTCTAACAAAATAATGCATATAAGATATATTGTTATCCTTAACTATCTTCAAGGATACA
Organism: Clostridium moutaii; assembly: GCF_041205085.1. NCBI lineage: Bacteria > Bacillati > Bacillota > Clostridia > Eubacteriales > Clostridiaceae > Clostridium > Clostridium moutaii. Next base: position 147,219 of record NZ_JBGEWD010000009.1, on the reverse strand, counting down.
AGCTTAATGAAATTGCCTACATGAACAACATATCTTCTCAAACTGTAGGTGTTTATGTTAAAAAGTATAAATTGTTCGGGTTAAGTGGTCTCGCTCTGGGTAAGAGGCCAGGAGCTCCCCGCCATCTAACCAATGATCAGGAATCAGAACTAGTCAAAATAATTACAACTAAGACTCCTGATGAAGAAGGCTTTACCGCGAGGAAAAACTGGGATACTACAATAATAAGGCAGCTGGTAATGAAACTTTATGGTGTTTCCTACTGTCAAAGAGGAATGCCTGAAGTATTATACCGGAATAATTTGAGTTTCACCCGGCCAACATATTCTTTGGAAAAAGCTGATGAATCAAAGCAAAAAGAATTCAAAGGTCAGTTTGAGATTTTAAAAAAAATCTAATATATGGGTCTATCGATCATATTCTTTTTGAAGATGAGTCAATGATTCGAGATTACCAGGCCATAGCAAAAACATGGTTCATTAAAGGTAAACAGCGAATTATTCCTAGCACTGGAAAACATAGAGGAGTTAAGCTCCTAGGTGTATTAAACTATGAAACTGGACAAGTATATTGCAGAGAAGGCGAAAAGTATGATGCTGAAGTATTTCTCAAATTTCTACAAGAAGTTGTACATGAATATCCTGCTGGAAAGATTGTAATGATCTTGTGCAGGTACTTAGGATAAATCTGAATGTAATTTTCATATTATTCATAAATTTAGCATATAATAGACACTTTTATGATGTAATATTTTATTTGAAATAATCTTTCAAAAAAGTAAGTTTAGATCTAAATATATTAAAAATACTAAAAACAATTTTTATTAGTGGCAAGTTGAGGATATTTAATTAAAGGGGTTGACAGACATATTGAATAAAAAAATAAAATTTACAAGGGAAACCATTGGATTATCATTAATTTTAATATTATCTGCAGTATTGAATTTTACTAACTTAGGTATAGAGGGGAATGCAAATACTTTTTATGCTGCGGGTGTAAAAAGTATGATGATGAACTTTAAAAATTTCTTCTTTGCATCCTTTGATCCAGGAGGTTTTGTAACTATTGATAAGCCGCCTCTAGGTTTTTGGATTCAAACTATATCTGCAAAAATATTTGGATTTAGTGGATGGAGTATAATCCTTCCACAAGCTCTTGCAGGGGTGATTTCAGTTGCAATTATATATCATCTTGTTAAAAGATCTTTTGGAACTTCAGCAGGACTAATTGCAGCATTATGTCTTGCAGTAACTCCAATATCTGTAGCAGCAGGTAGAAATAATACAATTGATAACTTACTTGTGCTGCCTTTATTGCTTGCATGCTGGGCTATTCTTATAGCTGCTGAAAAGGGGAAGATTAAATACCTTATATTAAGTTTAGTTCTTGTAGGTATAGGATTTAATATAAAAATGGTGGAGGCATACATGGTAGCTCCTGCTATATATATAACATATCTTCTCGCTTCTACCATGGGTTTTAAAAAGAAAATAAAGCATCTTGTCTTAGGTACAGTTGTACTTTTAGTAGTATCACTATCTTGGGCTATAATTGCAGATTTGGTACCGGCAAGTGACAGACCTTATATAGGCAGCAGTACCAATAATACGGTTATGGAGCTTATAATAGGTCATAATGGATTAGAGAGAATTGGAATAGGTGGAAGAAATGCTGGTAGGGGTCAACAACGGCAAAGAGCATTAGAAAATGAATGGAGTAAAATTAGTAATCAAAGAGGAGCAGGTCAAGGTGACTTTGAAAATGGATTTAATTCATCAAATAAAAATGATTCAAATGCTAATAATGCACAGCGTGGTATGAGATCTAATTCAAATGCTGGTATCTTTAGATTGTTTGGTAACGGAAATATGTCAGATCAAATATCCTGGCTTTTACTATTTGCTATCATTGGATTTATTGCTGCAGCAATAAAGGAAAAATTAAAATCTCCTTTTGATAATAAGGAAAAGTTATCATTAATATTATGGATTATGTGGTTATTGCCTGAGTTTATATATTTTAGTTTTTCAAAAAATGTAACACACACATACTATTTAACAACAATGGCACCATCTATTGCAGCTTTAGTTGGAATTGGATTACCAGCTATGTGGGATTTTTATAAAGAACGTGGAGTAAAGTCATGGATTTTGCCAATAGCACTTATTGCAAATGGTTGTGTTGAAATACTTATTTTATCTTATAATTATAATAGATCAAATGGATATAAGATTATAATGTTAATAACAGGGATTTTATGCATTGTATCTTCAATAATATTATGTATAATTAATCTAATTAAAAATAAAGAGAAGGCTTCAGATAAAGGAAATGCTGAAAACTACGAAAATAAATCTAATTTCAGCAAAGATACAACATTAAATAAAGTGTTAGTTAGTATTGCTTTTATAGGAATTTTAATTGCTCCTACAGTTTGGTCATTTACTCCAATGTTTTACCCAATGAATGGGAGCAGCCCATCAGCTGGATTAGAGCTTGCAAGTGGCAATCAGCAGAGAGATTCAAGTGTTAGTAATAACTCAAAGCTTATAAAATTTTTAGAAGATAATAAAAAAAATGAAAAGTATCTCGTGGCAGTTCCCTCAGCTAATTCCTATGGCTCGGATTTAATACTTAAGACTGGTGAACCTGTAATGGCACTTGGAGGATTTAGCGGATCAGATCCAATACTTACTGTAGAACAGTTCAAAAAATTGGTCAATGATGGAGTTGTAAGGTATGCATTGGTAAATACAGGTGGTAATAGAGGTTTTGGAGGTGCCATGGGAAATAATTCGAATAGCAATATTACGAGTTGGATACAGCAAAATGGTAAAGTCGTTTTAGATAGTAAATGGAAGAATTCTACTATTTCAAAGAACCAAGCAGAAAATCAAAGATCCGGTGGAGCTGTAGGATTTGGTGATGAAGGAAATTCTACTAAATTATATGATTTAAAGGATAATGGGAAAACTTCATCTACAAACTAATTGATTGACCTATGGATAGAAAAAAGAAACCAGTGACCAAGTAATAGATTAATAATAAGAAAGTGAATAGGTTACAATAAAATGATATTTTAAAACAAGCAGCGCTGATTTTGGGATGAAAGTACTTGTATCTATGATAGCTATGATAGAAGATATATTCAGGTCAAGCCGCAATAATTACGGGACAAGAAAAATTAAAGTTGAATTATAGAAAATGGGATACAGGGTATCCAAACGCAAATCACAGAATTCGAGAATATAGATAGATTTGTGTAAAATAGATAAGATTTAGTTTTATATAACTGGAAACTTTGATTTTCCGGTTATATTTTTTTATATTTGAGTAATACTAATACTGAGTAGTATTACATTTTTAAATAAAATTTATCAGGGATAGACAAATTATTATAGAATACTAAATTATGAACAATTTGTTACAATATATAAAATTTAAAAATAGGGGGATCATTATGTATACGAAATTTTTAAGTATTGTGGCCACAATGGCATTAAGTATATTATTAATTATGCCTAGTTAAATAATTAATGCAGCATCATTTAATCAAAGTCTAGCTGGGCAAACTAGATATGAAACCGGATTGACCTCTTTATTTTGGATAAAAACTAGCTAATTCTTTAACTCTCACCAAAATTATACCCCTTACCTCGATATTAGTTAGCTGCTCTCCAGAATAAAGTCTGTAAAATTCATTAGGAGTCCTATACCCTAGGCTGGAATGTAATCTTTTATTATTGTAGAAACTTATGAAATTATTTACTATTTCATATGCCTCTCTGTAACTCTGAAATTCATTGATTTTAAAGCATTAACCCTGAAGTATTCTGTGAAAAGATTCAACGTGTGCATTTTTATTTGGTGTCTTTACAGTGTCTCTTTCAAATAGATTTATTCTAATTAACTCGCATCTTAAAAGTGCAGTAGCATCTTTCGCTTCACAGTGAAAACCCATATGATAATCTACTATCCTCCTATCAAAGATATCTATTATATTAAGGATATAGAAAAATTTATCTTCTCCATCGATATAACCATACTTTATATCTATTTCCCACAATTGATTTGAACCTGTTACAATTCTATTATAAGCAATTGTCCAAGTATATTTAGGGGCTTATGAGTAATCACTGTACTGTTTTTTAAATATCTAATTAAATTTTTAAATAAAAATGGTATAGTATATATAAAAACTAAAATAATATAAGTGAAGTGGATATTTACGATGAAAAATCTAAAAATAAGTATATTATCAATCTTAATTATTATAATTACATTTATAATAACTAGACAATTTCTAATACTACATGCAGGATTTAAAAATATTGAGATCCCTACTAAAGAAAGTAGGCAATTTGGAAATATGAGTACTTATAAATGGTTAACTGTAAAAAAATTATCTCACAAATACAATATAAGCCAACAGGAGATTTTTAAAGTTCTTGAAATTATTCCCCATAAGGACGATGAAAATACGCCTATTATTGAATTAATGAAAAAGTATAATAAAACTCCAGAAGAAATGAAAAAGAATTTAAGGAAAATTATAGAGAATCACAGAAATTTAGAAGGTAAGAAATATGAGTAATTTTACTAATTTACTCATAATGTATTTTAGAAATTATAACATTTGGTTTTTAAGTATCTTAATTATATTTGGATGTGTAGGAATTCCAGCAGGATCAAGTTTGGTAGTAATAGCATCTGGAGCTTTTGCTTATGCTGGTGAGTTTAATATAGGGATTCTTTTATTAGAAATTTGGTTTTTTTCATGTGTTGGTGATAATATTGCCTATATTATGTGGAAGGTTATAGGCAATAAATTTTTAAATAAATCTTTAAGAGTAAAAGCTTATCTTGAACCTGCAATGATAAAAGCACGAAGTTATTTAAAAAAGTACGGTAAATGGGCGATTTTTTTTACTAGGTTTTTAATATCGCCTATGGGACCTTCTGTTAATGCAGCAGCAGGTATTACAAATTACAAATTGATGACTTTCAATTTATTTGTTGCTTTAGGTGAGTTATTATGGTCGTGTATGTATTTAGGGTTAGGATATTGGTTTGGTAACTCCTGGGAAACTATAGTTCCTATGGTAACACAAATTGGTGAATTTTTAACTTATATAACGATTTTAATTATTACTATATACTTTTTTATTAAAATGCTTGGAACAAACAAAAGAAAAAGGTAATAGGAGCGAGCACCAATAATCCTTTATAAATTTATATTGTTGACCGACATAAATAAAAGAGGTTTTCTTCATAGAGATTATTATAGAACAGAACCTTTTTTATTTATACCGGAATATAAAGAGTTTACAATTTATTTAAAGAATTCATGCTTCATGCCCCAAACGAACCATCTACTATATGCGTGTATTAAAGTTTGATATATGGTAACTTTATGATTTCCTGAAAGTAGCATATTAATCCCTCTCTATTTTTTAAATCATATTTCTACCCTCAGACTGTCCCAAAACTAGTTTGTAGTTCAGGTGGCTTATCCCCATTTTGACGGATGCAGAAGTACTATATGTTGGAGATACTATTAAAAAAGATTTGATTAAAAATAGAGAAAGATTTCAGAAGCTTGGAGTTTTGTATTACTGACCATGATACATTTGAATGATGATAGATTTATGGGGCCAATATGATTTGAATGTATGATTTTAGATAAAAGATTACATTCGCAGAAATGTGTTAAAGTATTGAAGTATAAGGGCTTATGGCTATTTTAGTTATAAGCCCTTTTAGTATATTTACTTTGAATGTATCGTTTTACATAATATAATATAAAAATATTGCATTGATTTCAGGAGGAAAAAATTATGGTTGTAAAACCAATAAAGAGTAAAAAGAAAGTGATTCATTGCTTACATACTTGAAAGGGAAAAATGAAAGAGACTGGCTGCTGGCAAGATTTTAACTTAATACCGGATTAAGAATAAGTGATGTTGTAAAAGTTAGGGCGAATGATCTATTGACTTTAGACATGAACTTCAAGGATTACTTTGTACTATATGAGAAGAAAACCGGCAAGGAGAAAAAGATCAAATTGAATGATAGTTTAAAAAAAGCATATTCTTGACATGTTATTTTTTTATTACTAAGTCTCCCTTCATATCATTATGGAAAACTCCCCATATACTTTTCCCCAGTTTCTGATAGGAAGCCGCCATTTTTTAGTGGCTTCAAATGTAGCAAGATACAGTGCTTTAAGCAGGGCCTTATCACTTGGAAATACACTTCTCTGCCTGTTTAACTTGCGATATGTGCTGTTTAAGCTTTCTATTGAATTTGTAGTATAGATAATCTTACGTACATCAGCTGAAAACTTGAAAATTGGGCTTATGGCATCTCAGTTGACCTTCCAGATTTTTATGGCATTTGGATAATGTTCATTCCACTTTTCTGTTACCTTTTCCATTAGTTCCCGCCCTGTTTCTTCTGATGGTGTATGGTATATTGTTTTCAGATCATTTGAAAATTCTTTCTTATCCTTATAGGATACGTATTTCAATGTATTTCTTACCTGGTATACTATAACCTCTGGTATCCTGTATTCGGAAATGCTGCTGATATTGATTCCTTCATCGCTTATACCAAGGATAACATAGGCGTTCAGTTTACGTATGACATTATTGTCCCTTACAGAAAAATGGACAGCATCAATAAATACTTATTGGATAGATACTTGAAAGAGGTCTCTGCTGCTATGCTTCAGTCTCCGGCATCAGTTTGTTTGTAATATTGGACACCATGCTTTCACTGACTTCAAAACTATAGATATACTCAATCTGATCAGAAATTTGTCTTGTAGTCAAACCTTTGGCATACATGGCAATTATTTTTCCCTTCACTTATTGATTCTCTTTTTCTTACCATAATAAAAAGCCTCCTATGATATTTTGATTTTATCATGGGAAGCTATATTTTACAGACTTTTTTTACAGGCTCTTTCAAATATTGAAAACTAAAGAAATATTATAGATAATAATAACAGGCAATTATATGCAAATATAAACTTTACATTTATACTAATTCTAGGTATTAGTAAATATTTATTAAAACTCAAATAAATCATTGGCAACAATAAATTGAAATCCCCTTTTTTTAAGAATAGGTAAAATAGTTTTAAGAGCTTTTATTGTGTTCTCAGGGAAGTTATTCATTCCTCGGCTACCATCATGTAGTAATATAATGTCGCCAGGCTTTATATCATTTATAATCTTCTGTTTTATGTAATCTTCGGTTGCCCATTTACTCCAGTCCCTAGCATGCATGGACCAAAGAATGATTTTTAGATTATTAGATTTAGCATAGTGATACGTTAACGGATTAAATATTCCCCAAGGAGGTCTAAAAAATTTAATATTTACTCCTAAATTATCCATGATATTTAAAGCCGTTACAAAACTTTTTTTTGTTTGATATGGTAATGAAAAAATTGGATTACCATGCTTTAAAGAATGTAATCCAATACAGTGTCCTTCATTTTTAATACGTTTAATTATATCAGGATACTTTTGTGCATTTTCTGCAAGAACAAAAAATGTACATTTTAGATTATTTATTTTAAGTATATCCAAAAGCTTCGGTGTATATTGAGGGTCTGGTCCATCATCAAATGTTAAAGCAATAGATTTATTACCATTAGATGGAACTTTTTTAATTATTTTATTTGAGAAATCCCTATAATATAAACTTGGCAATATTGCATAACTTAAAACTAAAGAAAATATGTTCAATTTCAAATTATTCACCCATCTTTCTAATCGTAAATACAAACCATAACTCTATTTTAATTACTACAGGAAAACTAAATACTATTATGCAGTAAATATCTTTATTAAAACAAATTTTTTCATTACTATAAGAACCTTTCTTTAAAGAATAGATCCCCTAAACTTTTCTAATATCGCATAGTTCATACTTCTTATAATCTAGTATAATCTTCTACATAAAATTAATTATTATGCCATTAAAATATTTATATTTTTCCTCTAATATCTCAATCCTCATTAAATTATATAATAACTGAAATCAAAGTATAAACAAACTTTATTTAGATATTAGCTAGGATTATGTAGACGATGTATATTATTTCGTCGAGCTATAGTATAAAAACTTAATACAATTAAATAGTTTAAATCTATATCTTTTATATAGATTTAAACTACTAATTTTTGATATATTCTATATAATTATATTATTAAGCATACGAATTAATTATGTGTGTTGATAATGTTTGAGAACTTTGCTTGCTTCTGATGTTTTTTCACCTGAACTTTCATTAGTTTCTTCGGTTGTTTTACTACTTATAGTATTTGAAGCTATGTTTCCCATAATGTAATTATTATTTATGGAGTTAATAGTTGTGTTACCTACGTTTATTGTATAGCCTTGAGCATAATTCTAAGACATTCATTTAATCATAAAAAATATTTGAATGGCAAAAAAATAGAGGATGCGTTTATTATATTAGTAAAGGTACTTACTATATATCTATCATTTTCTGTTATTTGTTTTTTAAATTATGCTCATTTTTATATTATATTTTGCTAAGATTAAAATCATGTTAAATTTGGGGTATAAATATATTTATAGGGCTGTTGCCAACATTGGTAAAATTCACTCTAGGTTATTTTATGAATTATTAATGTTTTAAAGTAGAATTATAAATATATAAAATTAACCTGTTGTGCTAATCCTTAAAAAGTTATTTGATTTATTGTAGCCTATCTAAAGCACTAAATTTTTATGAAAGCCTAATTAAAATTTAATCTATTTTTAACTTATTATAGAGATACTAAAGATACACTTAAACTGAGCATTCTGGTTGTACAATTGATAATAAATATTAATTATCATAAAATATAGCGATGAACCTAAAATAATGAGTAAATAGCATTCTATATTAGTGGAAGAAAATAATTTAGATAATAGTGAATTATAGTGCCATCTTTAATTAGTAATATATGATTGTATGTTTTTAAATATACAATTAATTTTATTAAATTATGCAATATTAAGTGATAAGATGTCGGAAAGCGTAGGAGAAAAAATGAATTCAAATAATGTGTCAAGAGGGAAAAAGAAGCACACACTAAGAAACTTTATATTTTATCTGATGTTTGGGCTAGTGTTTACTGGAGTCACCACTCCATTAATTATATTTCATGGACCCTTTAATAATGTAAAAAAAACGATTGTAGATGCTGCAATGACTACACTTAGCCACCAATGGATTGCAAAGCTATTTTTATCGAATGCGGAAATTCAGAAAATTCGAAGTGAAGACACAGTTCAAATTGCACAGCAAGGAAATGATAATCTTATCAAGTTTGACAATACACATGATAATACAATTGAAAGATATGATATTTCAAATGGAATAAAGTTTTCAGGCCATGTACTTATTATTCAAGACTCAACAAGAGTTAAAGTTGGCTATAGTAGTAAACTTGGAACTGAAGGAGAACTAACAAGTCAGATAGCACAGGATAATGGCGCTATAGGAGCTGTTAATGCAGGAGGATTTTCAGACTCATCCTCAGCTAATACGAAATGGACTGGTACAGGTGGAACACCGACGGGTATTATTATGAGTAATGGAGTTATCAAATTTAATGATATAACAAATTACAACAAAAAAGTCGATATTACAGCAATTACAAAGAAAGGACAACTTCTTGTAGGGCCTCATAGTTTGAATGATTTGAAGAGACTTGGTGTAACCGATGCGGTATCCTTTGGCCCTGCACTTGTGGTTAATGGCAAGGGCACAATAAAATCTGGAGATGGAGGCTGGGGAATTGCACCGAGGACAGCAATTGGGCAACGTAGCAATGGTGATATAATATTACTTGCTATTGATGGAAGAACAACTAAAAGCATTGGAGCCTCACTTAAAGATGTACAAAATATAATGCTCCAATACGGAGCACACAATGCCTCCAATTTGGATGGCGGCTCGTCAACTACAATGTATTATGATGGTAATATTATTAACAATCCTTGCGACCCACTTGGCGAAAGAGCAGTTCCATCCGCTTTTATCGTTACGCCTTAGCTGAAAGGAGAGTAAGCTATGAAAGTATTAAAAAAAATAGTAATATGCATTATGGTTTCATTAATCATACAGTTTGGTGGGCTTTTCTATATGAATAACTATTTTTTAGCTTCAAATACTGCTATAAAATCTAAAAAAGTAGTTGATTCAAGTAATAGGACTTCTATTTTTCAAGTTAATGTGCCGAATAATGCTAAAGCCATAAATGTTTCCTTTGATGCAAACTATATTGCCTATTATTTGAACAGTGTGTTATATGTAGTTAATACTAAAACAGGCAAAAGTGATAATGTAAGTTTTTCTAATAGGGATAAATTATGTTTTTATAAATGGCTGCCAGATAGAAATAGAATGCTTATTGCAGAAAAGAAAAATAGTAATCTTTTATTATCATATTATGATGTTAATAAATCACAAAAGAGTAATATAACTGAGGTTGCAATGGTTAGTTCAGCAGCTGAAGTAAAGGATATTGAAGCAGCACCTCTTCCAAATGTAATTTACATTAAAGTATCAAATGGTGATAAAACAGACGCCATATATTGGATAAATATAATGAAATCTAAAAAGAAAATTAATACTAAAACGTATAATATAGGAAATATAGAAGTGGTACCCCACGAAGATAAAATGGTATACGAAGATTTAACCAATAACAAGGTTTATGCAACTGGAATAAATAATGCTTTGAGCTTCATTGGTTCGACAAAATCATGCCTATTAGAGATAGACAATAACGACCAGGTTTATATTGGAGATGTGGATAGCAATAATAATATTGATAAGATATACTTTGGTACATTGAAAGAAAATACCTCAAGTTGGCAGACACTTCAGTTAAATACCCCAGTAAGCAAAGCCAACTTATTTGTTACAGCTAGAGGAAAAGTTTATATAAATGATAACCGTAAAGGTACTGTAGCAGAATTTCAGACGGGGAAAAAAACAGCATACAAAGGTATATTCCTTCAATCATATAGTGATGGGATTGCATCAATAAGTGACGGAATTTTAGTGAAAACTCCTTTTAATTAAACTGATGTTGTTAATGGAACATTTACCACTTACAGTTATAGTGCGATTTATTGGACATTCAAAATTTTTGATTTGAAATATTGGAGATAACGTATGGTTGGGAGGTTGGCTTACTATATGAAAACCGAAAAGATTTATGCTGGTGCTAATACAAGTTTGTTAAAAGATATTGCGATGTTAATTCCAGCATTTGAACCAGATAATCATCTTATAGAATTAATTAAAGAATTAAAACTAAGTTGTGATTATAAAATATTAATTGTTGATGACGGCAGCGGCGAAAATTATGCTTCTGTTTTTAAGCAGTGCAAAGCATTAGGCTGCACAGTACTAAAACATGACAAAAATATGGGCAAAGGCTGTGCCCTTAAAACTGGATTTGCTTATATAAAAGATAATACTGATGAGAAAATAGGAGTAGTAACTGCTGATGCAGATGGACAGCACTTGGTGAAAGATATATTAAATGTATGTTTAGAATTATCAAATAGTGATCATAAAATTGTTCTTGGAGTAAGAAAATTTATAGGCAAAGTTCCTTGGAAAAGCACAATTGGCAATGCATTTGCCAGGGGTATGTTTAAGTTAGCATGCGGTACTAAGCTGCTGGATACCCAGACTGGCCTTAGAGGACTTCCCATAGAATCACTGCCTTGGCTGTTATCTATTAAAGGTGAACATTATGAATATGAAATGAACATGTTGCTTCAGGCAAAAAAAGCAGGGTATGGATTTAAACAAATAGAGATTGATACCGTGTATGAATTTTCAAATAAATCATCCCACTTTAGGGCTGTAAAAGATTCTATAAGCATATTTATGCCTTTTTTAAAGTTTTGTGGTTCAGGAGTTTCTGCGGCTTTTGTGGATTATTTTTTGCTCTTTTATGTTCAGTGGTTAACGAAAAATTTATTCATATCAGTAGTAATTGCCAGAGTGGCAAGCTCAGCTGTTAACTTTACTATAAATAAGTTTCTGGTTTTCAATGTTAAAAGCAGAAATAGGAAAAATATAAATGAATTGATCAGCTATTATCTACTTGTGTGTGCTTTATTATTTGTTAACTATTTTATATTAAGCTTTTTCTCTGAAACCCTTCATATATGGCTGTTTTGGAGCAAGATTATAACAGAAATACTTTTGTTTACTATAAGCTATACTTTCCAGCGCTTATTTATTTTTAATAGCAAAATACAAGCTTAATTTTAAAAATATTTAGAAATAAGGTAATATAAATGAAAAAAAAGCAAAAAAACAAAATTATATATATATGTCATTTTCTAATTTGCCAAATTATTTTTCTGCTTTTATTTAGCGTAACTCTTATATATCATGGACCTTTTATAAATTATAGAGATTATATTGTTTCCACCAGTATGGCAACAAATAAAAACAAGTTTTTTGCTACCTGGTTTCTAAGCAGCAGTGAAATAAATAGTATTCTGGCAAAAACTAATTCTTCTGTAAGAGACTCCAAGGAAATTGTCAATAATATTGATATCCAAAGAGCTAAAAAAAGCAGTACAAAAGTAAAAATTATTGACATTAAAGAAACAAACTTTAAAGCTAAATTAATGATTATAAGTGATCCTTCAAAGATATTTTTAGGAATAGCGCCTAAATTTGGACATACAGGAGCAACTCTCAGCGAAATTGTCAAATCCTATAATGCTGTTGGAGGAATTAATGCAGGAGGATTTCTAGATGATAATTTAATGGGTACAGGTTCAAAGCCTGATGGGATAGTAATCAGCAATGATGTTGTTAAATTTAAGCAAAGTGGTCTAAGCAAATTTAATGTCATAGGCTTTAATAAGAATAATATTCTTATTATTGGTAATTTGATGACAATGGGTGAAATCTACAATTCTAACCTTAAGTGTGCAATTTCTTTTGGCCCTGCACTCGTTCTAAATGGAAAGCCTCTTGTAACAAAGGGTGGTACATCACTTCAGCCTCGCAGTGCTATAGGACAGAGAAAAGATGGAACAGTTCTTCTGCTTGCAATTGATGGAAGAGAACATGACAGTGCTGGTGCAAATTATACAGATACTCAAGATATAATGCTAAAATATGGAGCTTACAATGCAGCCAATTTAGATGGAGGTTCATCGACAACTTTGAATTATCTGGGCAAAACTATTAATAACCCCTGTGATATTGCTGGAGAGCGTACAATTGCTACTGCATTTTTAATTGCACCTTAAATTATGGAGATGGATGATGAGAAGATTGAAAATAAAAAATAAATTAAAAAGATCGTTGATTTTTTTAACTTTTATTTATGCCTTTTGTGCTTTCATAATTTGTTTTGTAGTTATTTCGCGCCTTAATGCATCTATAGTAACTCACAATATTTCACAGGTAAATGATGCAAATTCTAAGGCATCTTTAAAAGAAGTTCCAAATTTCACTATGGATAATGTACCTAACGGAGCTATAGATATATCATTTTCTTATGATGACAAGTATTGCACTTATCTTTATAACTCCGGAATTTATGTTAAAGAAATTGGAACAAATAAATTAATTAAGAAAATCTCTGAAAGATCAGGAATAAGGAAATCAATACTTATGGGCAACCGCAATATTATAATGTATTTCTGCATTTTAAATAATAAATTAAAAGTAAAAACATATAATATTGAAAATGGACTTATAACTGAGCAAAAGTCTTTTGCTGTGCCTAAAAATTCAGCAATAAAATCAGTTGATTATTCAAGTGCTACAAATCTTATTTTTATTAACTTGGAACAAATCAGTGGGAATAATAAGATAGACAGCATATATTATCTTAATATTATGAAGAATGTAAGACGAATCTATCCAGGCCATAGGGTTAATAACATGCTGCTGGCAAATAATTCCCTTGCATTGTATTTTGAAGACAATAATAACAATTTATATTGTCATTCAAAACCCATACTTGGTGTTAAAAGAGCACATATAATTGGCTGTGATTCAAGTGATAATGTTTATGCCAGATCTTTAGATAATAAGAGCATAATTTATGTTGTAAACAATAATAATCTGATAAAAATACGAAGACTTAATGATTTGAATTTTGTTGGTTTTTACACAAATAAAAATAACGTTTATGTTATATATAAAAATTATATAATTAATTTAACAAGTAATAATGCTAGGTTAACTTATAACAATGATTTAAGATTCATAGGTATGGGTGGCTTAAATGTGTATTTTAAAGATAGCAATGATCACATAGTAGGGCTGAAACGAACAATATAAATAAAATTGGCATTCTTAAGCAGCATAGATGTTATGTAGAGTAGTATTGAAGGAAACATGTGGTGTGGTTTGAAGATGCCAGAAGTATACAGGCAAAGTACAGACTGGTCAGCGAATATGGACTCAGAGGAGTGAGTTATTGGACACTGGCTCAGCCTTTCCCTCAGAATCGGTATATATTGGATAACACGTTTCAGGTTACAAAGGTAATACCAGCTGAATAAATACACATTTTTTCAGTTCTTGTTTGATCATTGGAGAGCAGGAATTTTACCAGTGACTGAATAATAAGAGCCGTATGACATGAGAATGTCACCTAATATAAGTATTCCTTATAAAAGTTTTATAAAACTTAATCTACCTAAAAATTTACTTTTTCTTAATTAGGTTATCCTCTATAAAATCTGCTATAGAAACTGCATCATTTAAATTTAAAATAGGAATATTTACATCTAAATTTTCATCACTAGCCACAGCTATAAAGTTAGATGTGCTATAGTCAGAATTTTTACAGAGCAAATTATTGTCTATGCCTTTTCTATGGACTTCTATTTTAGGATAGATACTATTTTTAAATCCCTCAATCAATATAATATCTAAATCACCAAAAAGAGTAACAATTTCTTCTATAGTTTTTTCCTCTTTTAATGATTGAATCATAGCTAATTTTTTAGAAGATGCAATAATTACATTATCAGCTCCAGCATGACTAAATCTATAGCTGTCCTTTCCTTCTTTGTCTATTTCAAATTTTTTTACATCATACTTTAATGTTCCCATAGTGTAGTTTCTACTTTTAAAAATTTTAATTAGTGATTCAACTAAAGTAGTCTTCCCCATACCTGATTTAGTTGAAATTATGGAAAGTATAGCTGTTTTTTCTTTTTTATTTGAATATGAATTTTCCATTTAAAACCCCTCCTGCTTTAACCTCTCCACATTCTTTAGGTATAATAATAATTCCATTTGCTCCACTCATAGTCATTAGATGATTAGAGCATTGTGATCCTACTTTATAAGCATAATATTTTCCGTTATCCTCTTTAATTTCTACATATACATATTTTTTTCTTCCTCTTTTAGCTTTAAAATTTTCTGCTAAAATAACAGGAAATTCTTCCGTATTCCCAATTTGCTTGCCCATCATTTTTTCAATTGCAGGCTTAACAAATTCTTCAAAGGTTGTTATTAATGATAATGGATTACCTGGTAAGGAGAAAAATAGCTTTTCCTTATAAGTAGCAAAGGTTACTGGTTTTCCAGGCTTAATTGCTACTGAGTTAAATTTCATGTCTGCTCCTATTTCTTTTAATACATTGTCTACAAAATCATAGTCTCCAACGGATGCTCCTCCTGAACTGACTACTATATCTGCATTTTTTAAGGCATACTTTACTTTTCCCTTTAAATTGTCCTTATCGTCAGCAACAACTCCTAAGGACAAGGCTTTTGCACCTGAATTTTTAATTAGAGCCTTTAATGAGTATTCATTACTATTTCTGATTTTTCCTCTTTGTAGTTTACTATCTATGTCAATTAATTCATCTCCAGTGATAATTAAAGCAACAGTAGGGCTTTTATAAATATTTACGGAACTATATCCTAGTGAGGCCAAAAGACCTATTTCTACTGGCCTAATATTACTTCCTTTATTTAGCGCCAACTCATCAGCTTTAATCTCTTCCCCAAGCTTAATAACATTATTATTTTTGTTTACCACTTGGGATATTTTTAATATATTACCTTCAACTTCTACTTTTTCAATTTCTATAACAGCATCTGCCCCTTTAGGTAAGGGTGCTCCAGTCATAATTTTAAAAGTCTGACCAGGCTTAAGTTCATCTTCACAATAATCTCCTGCTTTTATTAACCCTTTGATTTCAAACTCTACAACATTTTCTGAATCACAATTTGTGGTGTCTTCACTTTTGATAGCATATCCATCCATTGCAGACTTGTCAAAAGGTGGCAGATTATCTTTGGAATATATATCCTCTGCTAAAACTTTATTAAGACAGGATAGTATATCCTTTTTTTCTAAAGACAATTTTTTTGTACTTTCATTAATTATATTTAGCGCATTATCTACATCAATCATTTTTACTTCTTTCCCTACCTTATGCATTCTATTTTTATATTATTGTATAAGCAAAACTTGAATTTGCTGAATCTTATATCTATAGCTGATTTAAGTCTTGCCTGACTTTTTATATAGATAATTGTATATCAATATATCAATTTTGACCACATACAGGACCGATATTTACATCATATTTTTCAAAACTACCAGTTAGTAAGTAATGTCTATTACATCAACAGTCAGTAAAAACTGGTACTAGTATAAAAATGTAGACACAAAAATTCAAATAATATAAAATAAAAGAAAAGGAGTGCTTACATAATGTCAAATAAATCCAAAAGATATACGGAAAACTTGAAAAATACAATACATGGTTCTATAGGTTATAGTACTTCTCAACAATGTAAGGATAATTATAGAAAATCTGCTTTAATATTCGATATTATTGACTTAGATCCAATCTTTATATTTTAGAAAGATAGGAAAAATGCTTGTAAGCTATCGAAAACGATTTAAATAAACAAAATAATATGATTGTAAGAAAATTTTATAAAAAGTTTTAAAGAGGAGAGAAACTATGGAAAAGTTTAAAACAGCAGTAATACTAGCAGGTGGAAAAAGTTCACGAATGGAATTTGATAAACAATTTATAAAGATAAATGAAAAAAGATTGCTAGAAATTATGATTAATAAATTAAGAAAAGAATTTGATGATATCATTATAGTTACAAATAAACCAAAACAGTATGTAGGTAGTTCATGTAAGATAGTTTGTGATGAAATAAAGCAAAGAGGTCCATTGAGTGGGATTCATATCGGTCTTAAGAAAAGCAGTAGCAAGTATGTGTATTTTTTAGCTTGTGATATGCCGAATATAAATATTGATTATATAAGATATATGAAAGAAAAAATAAGAGATTTAGATGTAGATGCATGTATAACTAGAGTGGGAAATAGACTAGAACATTTTAATGCTTTCTATTCTAGAAATATAATAAAGGATATAGAAAAGCTCCTTTTAGAAAATTGTAGAGCTATAGTTTATTTAACTGATAAAGTTAATACTTTCTACATAAAAGAGCAAGATGCAAGAAAGTACAGTCCAAACTGGGATATGTTTCTAAACATAAATACTAAAGAAGATTTAAATAGCTATATTAATTCGTTAGATGGTTAAAATGCATTATGGATTAAAAAAATTTAGAGTGCATTTATGGAGGAATAATATGATAGCTATAGAGGATAACAATGGAATTTACGTATTTCAATGAAAGTGGAAGAACCCATATGATAAACGTTAATGAAAAAGATGACACTAAGAGAGTTGTAGTAGCGAGAGGATCCATAAATAAGGTAAAATATAAATAGAACCAGCAATATTATCTATCCTTGGAAAAACAGGAGTTGAAATGGAGACGTTAAATGCATCCGATAATAAAGATACTTCTTTACTATTAGCTGCAGGAGCTGATAAGGTTTATTGGTTAAAAACATTGGAGAATAATATATACAAAGGATTTGAAGCATTCATTACCCAAATATCTGAAAATACTCTTATAGTATGTGAATCAAATAGCTTGCGAACTGTTGTTAATCCAGGTGTTTTTATTATGATAAAAAATACTCGAAATTGTCAAATGAAAAAGTCGGCAAGTGAGGTTATAGACCAAGCTGACATAGTTATGGAAAACAATTTCAATGATAATTTTCAAGAAGTAATAAAGAAAATAGAGAGTATAATAAAAAAATAGGAATATGTATCTTTTTTATAAGCTATCTGAAGTTTGCTTAAAAATAAGGGCTTTTGCCTTTATTTTTTAAATCCTAAACTTCTGATATTTTAATTACATCGAAATACTTTATAATGGCATCTGCCTACAGTAAAGACTTGGGTATTTATGGACCAAATGATTTTGAAAATATAAGAAAGTTAGCATAAATTCTGGCTTCTGTGTGCCCGGAGCTGTTAGTTGGAGTGACGGGGTCAGTACCTTTCGGGGCTATCAGTGAGTTAAATTAAAAAATATATTGTTTTGGACTGTTTACCTTATTATTCGTATATTTTTCGTTTAGGAAAGGAGAATTATCTAATTTAAAGCGTCTTATTGGAATATATAAACCAAAAGATTGAGCAATATTTAACTCTAAAGCAGTTGCCATATAACTGCCAGTATCTACTATTTATAAGAGAAAATTGAGAATTCAGCAGCAGCTTATTTTCCAAAAATTTTATTTTAGCAAAGTATTAAGGAAAAAATAACTTACTCATTTCATTTTGTACTTTTTTACATAGTATCAATATTATCTTAGATTAAGTCTTATCTCTCTCTTGTAATTTATAATAATATACAATAAGCTCGTCCAATTGTTGACTTACCTGTAATATTTCTTTACTTGTATATTCATTTGAATTTAACATTCCATTTAGTTTATTCCTTAGTTTCTCTAAAATTTTTTCCATATATTTTATATCCTTATCATTTTTTTACCAACTTTTACATTATATAATATAAAAGTTGGTTATTCAAGTTAAAAAATTAAAAAATCATAGATAATGGGTATAGATTTACATAAAAACCAAATCCATGCCCATTATCTTTGTATAAAAATATATATTGAGTTTTGTAATTGACTACCTTATAAATTGTCTGTTTGATTTACAGGTTGTACATTGCTGCCATATGAAGATGAAAAGTCTTTTTTCTGCATTTCCAGTAGATAAGCTGGATCTATTCTTATAATTCTATCTTTAACTTTTAATACGACAGTTTCATAAAATTGGCTTAAACACTTAGCATTTGTTTTTTTACTTAAATATCCTAAAATTTCGCCATTATAAATACTGACTTTATTTTTATAATATATATCTTTTAAACTATCTGCTGCAGGACTTAATAATTTCCATTCCTTTAATTTTTCTATTTCCTCATCTAAGTTGTTAAAAACAATGATCGAATCTAAATCAGCAGTTTCCTCAGGGAGATTATTGCTTTCTTCTTTGTTAGTAATCTTAATGAGATTTAGAAATTCATCTTCATAAATTATTTTAATATTGTATCCCTGATTTTTTAATTCAGTTGCTTTCTGCTCTTTGGAGCTTATCCCAGAATCACCAACAAGAGATTTATCTTGAGCTCCTACTATTATATAATTTGTTTTTTTGATACACCACTTTTTAATATGCCACCTAAGTTAACTACTTTTTGCATGGCTTCTTTTCTACCTAAGGTTTCAAGGTCTCCAGTGAAAACTACATTTTTATTATAAAATGGATTAGAAGTGTCAATATATTCACAGTCAGGTTTAATATCAGATATTTTAATTCTATTAAATTTATTTGCTAAAGAATCATTTTTAATCCTTTTGGCAAATTCTTTTTTAGGATGTAAATCCTTAAAACTTTTTATTGGAAGACTGATATATGTATGACAAAAAGATTCAAGTGTTTTTCTGTGAGCACGTTTTATGCATTCAATTACTAGATGGGCACATGCAATAGCATCATATAGAGAATTATGATGATGGCCTAATTCTATACCAAAATATTCAGCACGTTCTTTTAAAGATTTACCAATACCCTTACCCCTGCATAATCTTGTGGATATTGGTATACTACAAATGTATTTGAAATTTGGCATGGGTATTTTATATTGCAATAGACAATTCTTTAGTACGGACATGTCAAATGCAGCATTATGGGCAACTATTATATTTTCATCAAAATAAGTGCTTATATTGTTCCACACTTCAGGAAAAAGTGGTGAGTCTTTTACATCTTTTGGAGTTATCCCGTTGATAGATATGTTTTTTTTATCAAAATCAAGGGTGGGGGGATGAATTAAAAAGTACTCTTTTTTACATATTTCATTATTTTTTACAGCAGCTATTCCAATTGAACAGGCACTGCTGTATTCATTATTTGATGTTTCAAAATCTATGGCTACAAAATCAAACGACATAATAATTCCTCCAGGCTTTATATATCTTTTTTAGACATGGTCAAGGCTCTATACATATCTAATTATAACATGATATGGTGAGCTATATAAACAGACTTTTTAAGTTGAATAATTACACATCTGTTTAGATAATGCATAAAATGGAAATAATTAAACAATAGTATACGTTTTAATAATAATTTATTTAATTGGAGGAAGTGCAGTGGAGAAAAAGAAATATCCTAAAACATGTGATGTGTGTAAGCTGTCAGCTATTATGGAACGTGAAAAAATTATAACGAATATGTGCTGTTACGGCTGTCCTAACAGGGAAAGAATAAATAAAAGAACTCAAAAATATTGCGAAGAAATAAGTTGATAATTAAATGTGAAGAGCAGGCAAACAGGATGATAAAGTGAGGAAAGTACTGTTCCATGTGGAGGAGTGCTTTTTTATTTTACATGAAAATTCGAATATATTTTTATACATTAGAAAATAATATTAAAAGTTGTCATTTTTAAAGTAACAATTAAAAGCTATAAAAGGGGAGAAAATATAAAATTGAAGAAAAATATATTTATGAGAATAATATGTATACTTATGATTTTAATTAGTGTTACAGGATTTTTTAATAGAGGGGTAGAAGCTTCGCAAAGTGGGTGAAACTTCTAAAGAAGAAGGAAAGAATATATTAAAAAGAAGCCGCTGGTTGCAGTATAATAAGAAATATACAGAGGCAATAAAGGGATATGATATGATTTTATCTAATCCGCATTTACCCATACAGGTTGTAAATGAAGCTAAAGTGTGTAAACTGCTGGCAGAAGAAAAACTACCGGTTTTAAAAAGTTATTCTTTTTCACCTGAGTATATACATATTGCTGAAGATGGGAGAAGTTATTATAAGGATAATAAGTGCAGTTATATTTTATATGGGGAATACAGCCCCTTTAAAAAATATTTCAATCATCAACAGGACTGGGTTTATATACAATCCCCAAGTTTTAAATTTGATAAAAATGGGATACCTATGGTAAAATATGACGAAAAATTTTATTACAATGCAGTTACTATATGTCAGTACGCACTTCATCTGTATGATAAATATATGGATGGACAAGATAATAAAGATAAGTTTTTAAATATAGCAGATTTTTTGATAAAAAGTATAAAAAAGGATGGTTCTTTAAGATATGAATTTAAATATAATCATTATGAATGTTTAAATGAAGGATGGGCCTCCAGTATGTCACAGGGTCAAGCTTTAAGCGTATTTGCCAGAGCTTATCATTTAACTGAAGATCCTAAATATATAAAATCAGGCCAGAAGGTATTGAGATATCTCTTAACACCAATTTCAGAGGGCGGAGTAATGGATAATTTAGGCACCTTAGATAAAAGACTTAAAAATAAAATATTTTTTCAGCAGTATATAAATTCTACATCAACTTATACCTTGAATGGGCATATATTCACTTTAATAGGCCTCTATGATTGGAGCAATGTACGTTGTCTAGGAAATATGTATTATTGTAATACGGCTAAAAGGTACTGGAATAAAGGGCTTGAAACTTTGAAGTATATATTGCCTTATTATGATATGGGAAATTTCACATCTTACGATTTGAACCATATGGTAAAGAGTTCAGTCCCCAGCAGTTCTGACTTCTATCACGCAGTTCATATAGAACAGATGAATGTACTCTATGATATAACAAAAGAAGAATATTTCAAAAATATTAGAGATATGTGGATTTCATATGTTAAGAAGTGATTTTAACATACTTTAAAAATTATTTAGGGTGGTTTAAAATTATAGTAATAAAAGAGGTGTGTTTTTATGAAAAAGAATCTTCTGAGTATTGATTGGGATTATTTTATTCCAATAAAAGAGAGATGGTATGGTTCTTATATTGAGAATAGAAGAAATAATGTTATTATCTGGTATAGAAGATATTTTGAAGATAAAAAAAAGGGAATCAATATAGAAAAATCAGTTAAAACGGGAAGAGAACTAATAGGATTTTGGAATGTAATCAAAGAACATTTTATCATAAAAAAGAAAGCTAAGGTATATGTGTCTGATTCACATAAATTTTCCTATTATATAGGAGAAAATAGTAATTGTGGTGAAGTAATAAATTTTGATGCTCACTCCGATTTGGGATATGGAGGAATTAAGTCACTTGATTTTGAATTGAACTGTGCTAATTGGCTTGGAAAGCTGTTGAAGAATGAGGTAGTAAATAAGGTTAGAATAGTTTACAGTCCTTATACTTATGAAAGCAAAGATGAATTTCAGGAAATAAATCAGGTTTTTAATGTAAAGTATCCTCAAATAGAAGATATTAAAGATAAAACAGCTATTGATTATATCCATATATGCAGATCGGGAAGCTGGACTCCGCCTTGGCTGGATTGTAAATTCTATGAATTTATAAAAGATTTGAATATGCCCTATAAAGTAGTAAAATGTCCTAAGCGGCACTGGAATCCTGAAGGCCTTACTCTTTCTGATAAGATATATATAACACTTTAATATATTTTTAAAAATTGAAAAGCCGGCCATAGGAGGGCTAATAATATGGTTGAAAACTTTGAAATAAAAAATAAAAAAAATAGAACTCTAAGAGGAATTATAAACAGACCTGAAATAGAGAGTAAGGTACCATGCATAATTTTTTGCCATGGATTTATGGGAAATAAAGTGGGTCATAATTTTATGTTTGTGAAAATAGCTAGAATTTTAGAAAAACTGGGAGTGGCTTCTATTAGATTTGATTTTGCTGGCAGCGGTGAAAGCGATGGAGATTTTAAATATGTAACTATATCTGAAGAAGCTGAGGATTGTAGTGTGATACTGAAATTTTCCAATTCTCTTGATTATATAGATAAAACCAATATAAATATTTTAGGATTTAGTATGGGTGGGGCAATTGCCGTAATAACTGCGTCTAATTATTCGGATATGATTAAAAATTCTATACTTATAAGCCCTGCATTTAATATGTATGATATATTTGTCAATGAAATAAAAGGAGACAGGCTGTATGAATTTTTAAATAAGGGATATATAAATTTTGAAAATAATGAACTTGGTAAAAAGGCTATAGAAGACGCATCTGACTATAACTTTTTTAATTATTTAAAAAATATAAATGGAAATGTACTTATACTTCATGGTACGGAAGATGAATCAGTGCCGCCGCTATATTCTAAAAAAATTGAAAAATTGTTGGGAGACAAAGCCTTGTTGCAATTTATTACGGGAGCAGATCACTGTTATTCAAGTCCATTTTATTATCAACAACTTGTGCAAAAAATAGTTTGTTTTACCAAAAAATATATATCATCTTAGGTTTATTGATTCTTTACTCCCAAGATCATTGGGAGTAAAGAAAAATGGTTATGTTGTAAACCAATAGATTACTTTTTATAAAAATTCTTTATGGCAGTGCATACAAAGTCAACTTCATCTTCTGTTATTTCAGGATATATTGGAAGTGCCAGTATTTCCTTTGACACTTTTTCAGCTACAGGAAAATCCCCTTCTTTGTATCCTAAATGATTAAAACATTTTTGAAGATGAAGTGGAATTGGATAATATATACTGGTACCAACATTATTTTGTTTTAAATATGCTACCAGTTTATCTCGACTTTCTGCTAATATGTTAAATACATAGTATACTGGTTTTTGCTCTCCCTTTATTCCAGGTATTTTTACATATTCACAGTCAATAAGTCTTTTTTTATACCAATTTGAAACCTTCAATCTTTTTTCTATAGATTTATCTAAATGCTTTAATTTAACTGACAATACAGCAGCCTGTATGGTGTCAAGTCTTGAATTATAACCCAGATAATCATAATGATATTTTTTAGAAGCACCATGAACTCTGAACATTTTTGCCATTTCTGCTAATTTGGCATCATTTGTAACTATCATTCCTCCATCACCGTAACCGCCTAGTGTTTTAGTGGGGAAAAAGGAAAATATACCCATATCGCCAATGGTGCCGGAATGCTTATATACAATACCGTTGGATCCTTTCCATCTCATACCAAAAGCTTCTGCGGCATCTTCAAGTACACGTAAATTGTTTTTAGAAGCCAAATCCATTATTTTATCCATGTCTGACATCTGACAAAATAAATGTATGGGGAGTATACCTACCGTATTGGGATTTATTTTTTCTTCAATTTTATTGGCATCTATATTAAAGGTAGTTTCATCTATGTCTACAAAGACAGGTTTTGCATTATGCATAGCTATACAGGAAGCAGATGCAAGAAAAGTAAAAGGTGAAGTTATCACTTCTTTTTTATCTTTAAATCCCAGTATATCAGAAGCTATAACCAGTGCATCTGTACCTGAAGCTACAGAAATTGCATATTTGGCTCCTGTATATTTTTTTATGGCATCTTCAAAGTCTGTAACTTCTTTTCCCATTATAAAACTTCCGCTATTTATAACAGATTGTATTGCTTTATCAAATTCATCTTTCTTTTCAGAATATTCCCTTGTAGGGGTAAAAAATTTAACTTCCATATATATTACCTCACTTTCTCTACAGCTTTTATAAGTTCCTGTGCTACATATTCAGCGTCTTCTGGTAAAAGAGTTGAATAGAGAGGAAGAGTTATCTCATTGACATATTGTGAATATGCATTTGGATAATCATCAATGGAATATCCAAGTTTTTTATATGCTGTAAACATTGGAAGAGGTGTAAAATGTACATTAGTTGCAATATTCTTTTCTGCCAGAGTTCTTATGACTTCATTCCTTTTTTCTTCCTTAAAACCCCTTAACCTAAGTGGATATAAATGATAGGAGGTTACTTTATCATCATTTTTTTCAAAAGGAATTATGGCCCAATCTTTGTCTTTTAATGCATTAGTGTATATATCGAATATTGTCTTGCGTTTTTTTAACATATTTTCGTATCTGGAAAGTTGTACAAGACCTATTGCTGCATTTATATCAGTCATATTGCATTTGGCTCCAGTGAATAATACATCATATTTCCATGCACCTGCTTGTGTCTTTGAAAGGGCATCTTTGGATTGACCATTAAGAGACATTAATTTTAAATCCTTTAAAAGATCTTTTTTGCCAAATAAATGGTTATTATCAAAAGTTACCGCACCACCTTCAGCTGTAGTTAAATTTTTTACAGCATGGAAGGAAAATACATGGGCGTCAACCTGATTTCCTACCTTTTTACCCTTGTAGGTTGCACCAAAAGCATGGGCAGAGTCAGATACCAGAAGTATATCTT
This sequence comes from Clostridium moutaii, assembly GCF_041205085.1. Classification (NCBI taxonomy): domain Bacteria; kingdom Bacillati; phylum Bacillota; class Clostridia; order Eubacteriales; family Clostridiaceae; genus Clostridium; species Clostridium moutaii. The sequence continues at coordinate 121,551 of NZ_JBGEWD010000009.1, read as the reverse complement.
CACGATTTTTAGCTTTTAAAACTTCACGAATGGCATCATAATCAACAGGTACTCCTGCAAAATCCACAGAATATATGGCCTTTGTATTTGGTTTTATAGCATCATACAATTTATCTGGGTCAATTAGAAAATCATCTTTTTTTACATCTACAAAAGTAGGCAGTATTCCCCAGTGAATAGATGCGCTAGCAGTAGAAGTATAAGTATAAGGAGTTGTTATCACATCGTCTCCACTTTTTATATCAAATACCTGAAGTAGAATTTCAAGGCCTGCAGTGGCATTTGCCAATGCTATGGCATGATTTGTACCACAATATTCAGCTATCTTTTCTCCAAATTCAGCAGTTTTTGGTCCGGAAGTTATCCATCCGGATTTTAAAACATTTACTACTGCATTAATTTCAGCTTCAGTAATATCTGGAGGAGAAAAGGGAATTTTTTTATTCATAAATATCAAATCCTTTCTATATTTTAACTTTTCTATATCATAGCTATCATTGCTAACATCCCAGCTTTGTAAAGTTAGGGATTCTAAGTGATATTCCTCTGGATGAGTTCTTCTAAGGTGCACTATTAAAAGTATTAAAACTCCACTGCACTTAAGAATCACTTGATTTTATGCCCTGAAAGAAGCCAGTATCTTTTGTTATATAAATATATCCATTTTTGTTTATCTCAGACTGCAAAAAATTTTTAAGATTCTGAATTCTGGTCTCATCAAGTGTATTTTTAGTATTACCTGGCATTGAAAATATATAATCTATAAGAGGCTCAGAAGATGTTACTTTTAAATTATCCTTATATCTTTTTAAAGTTACATCTTTAAACCACTTTGAAACTTCAGCGAGTCCGTTTTCAAGTTGAAAATTTTCTGTAAGATTCCAGCTGTCTGTTGTTATACCTTGGGAATTAAATCTTTTAACAATATCTCTCATTTCTCTCATGTGATTTTTTCCAACCGTAGAGGCATAAAAATATCCGTTGGGCTTTAAAACCCTGTAAATTTCTGAAAAAGCTTTATTCTTGTTAGCTACATGATAGAGCATATGGTTGGCAATTATTACATCAAAGCTATTTTTGCCGTAAGGAATATCCTGCACGTCAACCAATTTAAACGTAAATCTTTTTAAACTCAAATTTTTTTTAGCATCTTCCAACATTCCAGGAGAAAAATCAGTAAGGGTTATATCCCATCCCTTTGGAATCTTATCTAAATTTTTTGCCCATAGTTCGCCATCTCCACAACCCAGCTCCAATATACGAACCTTATCTGGAAGGTTTAATTGATTGAAAAACCAGTTCATCCAGCCCTGCTTGTTAGTACTAAAAAGTTCGTGCATTTTTATTCTTGCTTTTAAATTAGAGGCATTTTCATATTGTTCTATCCATTTTTGATCTATGTTTATTGCATTTATTATATTTATGAACTTATTCCAATTCAATTCTCTATTATGGTTTAACATGTGGACAGCTTCTTCTATAGACTTTATTACAGTTTCAATATGATATATTTTTCCTTTCATTATTTCTTTTTGTATTTCAAGAGATTTCTTTAAATCATTATGATTTATATCATAATTCATTATTCTGGAAATATCCTCAAGAGAAAGTCCTATAAATTTAAGTGTCAGTATTTTTTGCAACTTACCAAAATCCTCAAAATTGTACAACCTATGCCCGTATTGACTATAGGAACAAGGTTTTAAAAGGCCTATTTTATCATAATATCTTAGAGTCCTTAAAGTAACACCAGATTTTTTGGCAAAATTACCTATACTAACTAAATTAGGCTTTTGGGCAGACATAACAATATCACCTCTACTTAAATTATTGTATCACATGACGTAAGGTAAGGTGCAATAAATTTTTTAAAATTATATAGTATCTTATATAATAATTGCATAAACTATAACATAATAAAAATGAAAGAGAAGTTATAGTATTAGATAAATACAGGCTTATTATTGAATATACACGAAATATATGGTAATATCAAATAAAAGTATTGTGGGATCTTAGTGTGTATTTTAAAATAAAAAATTTGCCAGAATATAAGTTTTTATAAAATATGAATAAGTTTTAGAAAAGGAAGGGTACTTATGGAATATAACAATAATTCATCAAATTTTATTGGAAACATAATTGCAGAAGATTTAAAATTAGGTAAATATAAGAAGGTAATAACTAGATTTCCTCCGGAGCCAAATGGATATTTACATATAGGTCATGCCAAATCCATAGTTTTAAACTTTGGTTTGGCAGATGAATTTAATGGAAGAACTAATTTGAGATTTGATGATACCAATCCTTCAAAAGAGGATACAGAATATGTGGATTCAATAAAAGAGGATGTAAAGTGGCTTGGGTATAATTGGGAGGAACTACATTTTGCATCCAGCTATTTTGATCAAATGTACAGATATGCAGTGCTTTTAATAAAAAAGGGAAAGGCATATGTATGTGATTTAGCACCGGATGAAATAAGAGAATATAGAGGAACTTTAACGAAACCTGGGAAAGAAAGTCCCTATAGGAATAGGACAGTAGAGGAAAATATTAAATTATTTGAAAAAATGAAAAATGGAGAATTTGAAGATGGAGCAAAAGTTTTAAGAGCAAAAATTGATATGTCATCACCCAATATAAATATGAGGGATCCGGTATTATATCGGATAGCTCATGCACATCATCATAATACTGGTGATAAGTGGTGTATATATCCTATGTATGATTTTGCACATCCCCTGGAGGATGCAATAGAAGGAGTTACTCATTCTATTTGTACACTTGAATTTGAAGATCATCGTCCTCTTTATGAATGGATTATACGGGAGTGTGAAACGGAAAACAAACCTAAACAAATAGAATTTGCCAGATTGAATATGACAAATACTGTTATGAGCAAGAGAAAACTTAAAAAACTTGTAGATGAAAATTTTGTAGATGGATGGGATGATCCGCGTATGCCAACCATTGCAGGGCTTAGGAGAAGAGGATTTACTCCAGAATCTATTCGCAAGTTTTGCAGGGAAATTGGGGTGGCAAAGGCCAGCAGTGTAGTTGATTCCCAAATGCTGGACTATTTTTTGAGAGATGATCTTGAAAAAAAAGCATTGAGGACTATGGCTATTTTAAATCCACTAAAAATTATAATAACTAATTATCCACAGGGTAAAACAGAAACTTTTAAAATTGAAAATAATCCGGATGATCCTTCAGCAGGAACTAGAGAGGTTCCCTTTTCAAGAGAAATATATATTGAAAAGGAAGACTTTATGGAAAATCCACCCAAAAAGTATTATAGGTTATTTCCAGGAAATGAAGTTAGATTAAAAGGTGCTTATTTTATAAAATGCAGTGAAGCAATTAAGGATGAGAGTGGAAATATAATTGAACTGCACTGTACCTATGATCCAGAGTCGAAAGGTGGAAATAGCCCGGATGGAAGAAAAGTAAGAGGTACAATTCATTGGGTAAATGTAAATACTGCAATTTCAGCAGAAATAAGATTGTATGAACCATTGATTTTAAATGAAATTGGAGAGGAAAATGATTCTTTTTTGGATAATGTGAATCCCAATTCCCTTCAAATTTTAAATGGATTTTTAGAGCCTAACATGAAAGATGCAAGACCTGGAGAAAAATTTCAGTTTTTTAGGCATGGGTATTTTAACGTAGATCCAAAAGTCGCTAGAGGTGGGAAATTGGTATTTAATAGAATAGTATCTCTTAAAAGCTCTTTTAAAATCAAGTAGTTTTTATGATTTAGTAGTTTTTATGAGTTTAAAAAAATAAATTATATAGTGAAAAATTGCGCTGAGGTGATCTTGTATTGTTTCAGGGCAATTTTTATTTGTCAAGGCAGATTTAATCAAGTAATTCTTGGGTTCAGGTGGAGTTGGCCCATAAGAAATGATTTTTGTACCTGATCTTAGAAGAATTTATCCAGGGGCGTATTAGCAGGGGTAGTTATGGAATGAAAATTGCATAACTATTTTAATTTTTTATAATGTATAAAAGTATATATACATTTACTATAATATATAGAGATAATTAAATAGTAAAATTAAATTTAGCAATCTATTTCTTAGTTCGTTAATTTGATTGTAATGATAGAATTTTACTGGGGAGATGACATTTGTGAATGAATATCAAAATAAAATGAAAAAAAGTAAAATTAAAAGAAAAAACGAATTGGTGGTATTATTTTTATCTTTAATTGTTTTTTTCTGTGGATTTTTTATAGGAAGTAGAGTTGCATTAAAAAAACAGGCTGTTTTAAGCACATTCAATAGAAATACGGAAATACAGAATAAAAATTTAAAGAATGATGAAATAAAAAATAGATTTACAACTTTTCAGCCTGCAGGAGTATATATGCCATGGAAGCAAAAGAGAAAAGATGGTGAAAAGGTGGCGTATTTGACTTTTGATGATGGGCCTTCATTAAATAATACTCCAAGGATACTTGAGATATTGAATAAAAACAATATAAAGGCAACTTTCTTTTTAATTGGGAAAAATGCCGAAATAAATAAAGACCTGGTAAAAGAGGAAGTAAAAGAGGGGCATGTAGTAGCAAACCATACTTATAGTCATCAATTAAAATATAGACAAAATCCCTCTTTATTTGTTGATGATGTAAACAGGTGCAATCTAATACTCAGGTCAGTAATAGGTAGGGATTATGATCTAAAACTTGTAAGGTTCCCGGGGGGATCCTTTAATACCCGTGGTTTAAATATGAATCCATTTAAGGATGCTATTACAAAGGCAGGATATCATTATGTGGATTGGAATGATTGGATTGGAGATGCCAGTGGCAATAATATACCTGTAGACAATTTAATGAATGAGTTGAAGAAGTATACTAATCATGATACGGTGGTAATCTTAATGCATGATGCAGCTGCAAAAACTACAACAGTACAAGCTCTTCCCAAAGTAATAGAATATTTAAAATCAAGAGGATATACTTTTGAGACATTGAATTAAAAATTACAGAGAATTTATCCGGATATGTGCATAAGTTTATTAATTCATGCACATATCTGCTTTTAAATCATAAATTATAAGTAGCTTTATACTAATAATTTATTCGGAGGGGACTTCTATGTGTGGAATTGCAGGATGGATTAACTTAAAAGAGGACATCTCTAAAAATAGAGATGCGATTTTAAACATGACAAATACGTTAAAAGAAAGAGGACCTGATAATGAAGGATATTATTATTCAAAAAATGTACTATTAGGACATAGAAGACTGATAGTTGTAGATCCTTCTGGTGGTGCTCAACCCATGTTAAAAAAAGTAAATGATAAAAAATATATAATGGTATATAATGGAGAACTTTATAATACAGAGGATCTGAGAAAATTACTTGTAGAACAGGGATATTCTTTTGACTCCTATTCTGATACGGAGGTACTTATTACAAGTTATATACATTGGGGAATAGATTGTTTAAAATATATGAATGGTATATATGCTTTTGCAATATGGGATGAAAATGAAAAAAGGTTGTTTATGGCAAGAGACCCATTGGGAGTAAAGCCTTTGTTTTATACAATAAAGAATGATTCATTTATATTCGGTTCAGAAATAAAGACTATTTTAGCTCATCCACTTATTGAGCCGGTAGTTGACAGAGAAGGATTAACTGAAATATTTGCACTAGGGCCTGCAAGATCTCTTGGTGGAGGTATATTTAAGAATATATATGAGGTACCGCCGGCTAATTATCTTATATATAATAGGGATGGATTAAAAATAAAAGAATATTGGAAACCACAGTGTAAAGCTCATAATGAAGATGTGGAAACTACAGCAGAGCATGTAAAAACACTTTTGGTGGATGCTATAAAAAGACAGCTTGTAGCTGATGTACCTGTCTGTACATTTCTTTCAGGAGGACTTGATTCCAGTGTCATATCTACTGTAGCAGCATCAGAATTCAAAAAGCAGGGAAAAGTTTTGAATACTTATTCCATTGACTATGAAGACAATGATAAATATTTTAAAGCAAATGATTTTGAGCCTACTTCAGATAAGGTATGGGCCTTAAAGATGTCGAAGTATATAAATAGTCACCATCACGGAATTATAAATACCAGCAAGGATTTAGCCGATGCTCTGTATAATTCGGTGAAAGCCAGTGATCTTCCAGGTATGGCAGACATTGATTCCTCACTATATCTTTTTTGTAAAAGGATAAGAGAAGATAATACAGTAGCACTGTCAGGAGAATGTGCGGATGAGATATTTGGTGGATATCCATGGTACAGGAGACCTGAAGATATCAATGCACATACTTTCCCTTGGTCAAAATCTGTAAATTCGAGAAAAGAAATCTTATCAGATGAATTGAAATCTCTTAATCTAGATGAATATTTAAATGAACAGTACAAAGGTACTATAAAGCAGGTTCCTCATTTGGATGGAGAGTCAAAGATAGAATATCGTATGAGAGAGTTGTTCTATTTAAATATAAAGTGGTTCATGATCACTTTATTAAATAGAAAAGATAGAATGAGCATGTCAAATAGTCTTGAAGTAAGAGTTCCTTTTGCAGATTATAGACTGGTGGAATATGCTTTTAATATACCTTCTGATATAAAATTTTATAAGGGAAGAGAAAAAGGGCTGCTTAGAAAAGCCCTGGAGGGAATTTTACCAGAAGATATTATTAAAAGAAAAAAGAGTCCTTATCCTAAGACTCATAATCCTGAATATACTAAAATAGTTCAGAAGTGGATGCAGGATATAATGGATGATAAAACTTCTCCTATACTTCCTCTTATAGATAAAGAGGCTGTGAAAACTTTAATAGAGACAGGAGGCTCTTCTTTTAAAGCTCCATGGTTTGGGCAGCTTATGAGAGGACCCCAATTATTAGCTTATTTGATTCAAGTAAATGTATGGCTTAAGGAGTATAAGGTTAAAATAGAGTTTTAAAGGATTTGAAAATTACTGGCATTGACCAGTAATTTTTTTTCAACTAAAATAACTGATATAGAAAAACATCAAAGACAGTATAATCACCCTGAGTAAAAGATTTAGAAAAATTTTACTTGTTTATATTGATTTTTCCTAAGAATAGTGTATAATTAATATTAATAAAGAATCATTATTAAATTGGAGGTATGTAAAGTGAGTAAAGATTTTTATAGTGCAGTAAAACATAGAAGAACTATTTATGGTATAAATAAAGAAAAAGTTATTTCAGATGATAGAATAATGGAAGTGATCAATGAGGCTGTAAAAAATTCTCCATCGGCATTTAATTCTCAAAGTGCAAGGGTAGTAGTTTTATTAGGTGAAAATCATGACAAGTTATGGAATATTACAGAGGAAGAACTTAGAAAGATAGTTCCTAAGGAAAGCTTTTCAAAGACAGCAGAAAAAATTGCTTCTTTCCGCAGTGGTTATGGATCTGTTTTATTCTTTGAGGATGAAGATATTGTATCAGAATTGCAAAAAAACTTTCCCCTTTATAAAGATAACTTTCCTATTTGGTCACAGCAGGGTTCCGGAATCCTTCAATATATAATATGGACTTCATTGGAAGTAGAGGGTTTGGGGGCTTCTCTGCAGCATTACAATCCACTTATAGATGAAGAAGTGAAAAAAACATATAATATACCTGATAATTGGAAATTAATTGCACAGCTCCCTTTTGGAAAGCCAACTTCAGAAGCTGGAGAAAAAGAAGTCAAGCCATTGGAGGATAGAGTAAGAGTATTTAAGTAAACATAAAAGCAGCTTCTTCAATTCCTCAAATAGAATCGGGAAACGCATCTAGATTTGATTTGCACAAAAATCTAGGTGTGTTTCCCGTTATTTTTATACTTATACGATTTCAGTAGCTTTATTTTATCCCTTGGTAGTCACTAGATAAAGTTCCTTTAGAACCACATATGAAAAGCATTTCTTATGGGCAAGCCTAACTGCACGTAACAATCACTTGATTTGTACAGCTTTTTTTAATACGGCATTCATGCTTCCTGTTTTGTATCCTAAAATATCTAAAGTAACATAAGTAAATCCAAGTTCCTTTAATTTTTTACCCACTTTATTCATAATATCTAAATTAAAAAATTTAATTCTTTCTTCTGGAGCAACTTCAATTCTTGCAATTTCTCCATGGTGTCTTACTCGAACCTGTCTAAAACCTAAATCCAATAAAAACTGTTCCGCATCTTCTACCATTTTCAATTTTTTACTGTTTATTTCATTTCCATAGGGAAACCTTGATGATAAACATGCGAAAGAAGGCTTATTCCAGGTTGGCAATGACATTTCCTTAGAATAGGTTCTAATATCTTCCTTAGTTAATTTTGCTTCTTTTAGTGGACTTAATACACCTAATTCCTTTGCGGCTTTCATTCCAGGTCTATAATCGCCAATGTCATCAAAATTGGAGCCGTCTAAAAGAAATTTTATACCATTTTCTTCTGCAACCTTTTTTAATTTTGAATACAATTCTTTTTTACAATAATAACACCTGTTAACAGGGTTTTGAGAATAACCTTTGATGTCAAGTTCCTCTGATGGGATAATTATATGCCGTACTCCTATGGATTTTGCGTATTTTTTAGCCTCATTCAATTCTCTCTTAGGATATGTAGATGAAGTTGCAGTTACAGCAAGGACTTTGTCCTGAAGGACATCATGTGCCACTTTCAATAAAAATGTACTGTCAACTCCGCCAGAAAATGCTATTAATACGCTTTCAAGTGATTTAAGATTTTCTTTTAATGTTTTTAATTTTGTACTCATAATCAACCTCTACTTTATAACTATTTTTATTTATATTTATTATAACATAATACTTCACTTTTCGAGCTTATAGGTTGTGAATTTTAATAATTAATGTGATAAAATAAATTATAAATAATTTATTTTAGGGGGCTATTTATGAAAAACATAAATTTTCAAGCAGATTTTGACATAAAATATGCAAAGTTAGCTTTAGATTCAATTTCTATTTATAGAAATTTACTTCAGGATAAGGTAATAGGTAGTTTGAAGAATTTTCTCGATTATATTGACAGGGGGGAAGTCAATATAGAATCTATTGCCAATTTGTATAACGGTTTTTTCTTTAATTTGACTGAAAGCGGATACTTTTCTTTAAAAAATTATATTATTGATAAAATAATTTTTAGTGAAAATTATTTTTCATTAAGTGCTGAGAGGGGGAGTTTCAAAGGAAATGAAAATATGATTAAAGATGCAGCGGCTAAGGATCTTGAAAAATTTCAGTGTGCTGCAGAATTAAGTTTTTTTAACATAAGGGGTCAATTATTAAAGTGTTTTGACAAGGATTTGTTTAAAAAGATAATTGAGGAATTTCCTCAATTGGAAATGGAAGATGATTTTAAAGAAGAAAATTATCCCAGACATATAAGCTCAATAGAAAAGAGTTTTCATTGCAGCAGTAAATGGAGTAAGTGTATTGATGATCTTGCAGAATTCCATAATGTTTACGGATGCGGTATATTTGCAAATTATAGAGCTTTTGTCTGGGAACATATTGATGGCAAAGGATGTTTCAAGGGAATTGAAGATCCAGATCCTATTGAACTTTCAGATCTTATTGGCTATGAAAAGGAACATTTAATAGTAGAGAAAAATACAATACAATTTTTAGAGGGATTTCCCGCCAATAATGTGTTGATTCACGGAGATAGAGGGACAGGTAAATCCTCCACAGTTAAGGCCATCCTTAATAAATATTATACCAGGGGACTGCGTATGGTTGAACTGCCTAAAGCATATCTGGAGGATTTCCCAGAAATAATAAGAAAGCTGAAAAACAAATCGGAGAAATTTATCATATTTGTAGATGATTTAGTTTTTTCAGATAATGAGGAAAGTTACACTGCACTTAAATCAATGCTTGAAGGAGGATTCGAAAATAAATCATCGAATATATTGATATATGCCACTTCCAATAGGAGACACCTTGTAAAAGAGTATTTTAGTGAGAGAGGAGCTTCTGATTTTGATGAAGAAGTTCATAGAGAGGATAGCGTACAGGAAAAGCTCTCATTGGCGGATAGATTTGGAATAAATGTGGTATTTATATCTCCAGACAAAGTTAAGTATTTACAAATTGTAGAGGGTATTGCTAAAAAAAGAAAATTAAATATTGATAGAGAAAGGCTTTATAGTGAGGCACTTAAATGGGAACGCTGGTATAATGGACGTTCTGCAAGAACTGCAAGACAATTTGTGGATTGGATAGAAGGATGTCAGGAAAAATTTTAGAATAATAAGTAAATAGTTAAAAGTTAAAAGCTAATGGTAAATGAAGATTTTGGGTATTTATTGAAAATCAGCTAACACTTTCAACTTTTAACTATAGTTGTTTTATTTAATTGAAGACAATAGTGGTAGAAAAGTTGATACAATACTTTTCTGCCATTTTTACAGGATGGTATGATTTTTTGGCCTTTCTAAGGCCGGGAACACCTAAGTCCTGTTCTCTGTTAATATATTTAACAGTAGATAAGTAATTTTCTACAAAGGTTTTATTTACAAAAGTATATATTCCCCTTATGGAAGAAGCACCCTTTTCTATATGTATAATTCCCATATCATCATTGATTTGTTCCCCTATTGTAAAGGCAGCTATCCTATCTTCTACATATACTGCCATTGCCTCCAAATTCAGAAGTTTCATATTGTTTATGATTTCCCTTGTGCCGTCTAACTCGTATTCTAAATATTTATCTCCATTGTTTTTTTCCCTGTACCAGCTCTCAGCGGCATTTTCAATATCTGATTTCACATTTGGTTCAAAGAAGTCTTTAACTTCATAGTCATAGGTTTTTGTAAAATAATTGTAGTGATTTTTTTTAGAATGAAGTTTTTTCCCGGATAAAGTAATCAGCTTTTCAGTTGTATAAATGTAGTCAAAGTTATCTATATCAGCTTTTACACTAATATTGTCACCATAAATTTCTTTTAAATCATTTAAGAACTTTTCCTCGACATCCTTGAATAGATAAGCCATGGGATGTTTTTCCCTATATTTAAGTAGTTCTTCTATTATAACTTTTAGATTCTTTTCAGTATAGCCTATAGGCTGCATGAAATGATAATTACCTTTAAAATCTCTTTTCTTTATAATAAGGGTATTGTTGTAAATGGTATATTTAATATCACAGCCTTTTCTCCATATGATAAGATTGGTGAAAGAATATTCACAGGTATCAAAATTGTAGTGATTTAAGTATTTATCAAAAATGATTTTATCATCTATAGTAATAGGTTTAAATGTAAGCATAAAAATTCACAGTTTAATAAATAGCACACATATAAAATTGTGTAATACTTATTATTTACTGAGAGTACCTCCTTTGTTATTTTATAGTGGCTTCCCATTCAGATCTTAGTATTCCGTAAAGGTACATGTCATATCTGGTTCCATCTCTATAAATAAATTCTCTATAGGTTCCTTCTTTTTTAAATCCTGATTTTTCATAAAGTCTTATGGCAGGTTTATTATAAGATAAAACAGTAAGCTGTATTTTGTGAAGGTTTAATTCTTCAAATCCAAATTCCAGGGTTAGATGTAAAGCCTCATTCCCAATTCCACAGCCTATATAGTTTTTGTCACCAATACCTATATATATTGTTGCAGTTCCATTATTCCATAATATATTTTCAAAACCTGTGATCCCTATTATTTTTCCATTTTCTATGGAATTTATTGAGAACATAAATTTATCATTGGATTCCCTTAAATTTTTTAATGTAAAATTTAATTCCTGGGAACTTCTTGGAAAAGCCGGTATCATGTCAAAATTTCTTAAAAAGTAGATATCGTTGTACCACTTTTCTAAATAGGTCAGGTCAGCATCTTTAAAGGCAGCAAGTTCTATTTTAGAGCCATTCAACAAATTTTTAATCAAAACATAGGTCACTCCTTGTAAAAAAAGTTAGAATTAAAAGATAATGGTTTTTTATACATAGTTATTATAACCTAATCCATATCTTATGTAAAATCTCACTGAAAATAATTTCTCGAATATTAATCTTTTATATATTATAATATATTTTTGCTTACTATAATATAGAATTCATATGAACGTTGATAATATGTGAAACTTTTTTTATATTAAAAGAAAAGTTCAGGTAGAATACTTAATTATAATTTAGATTTATTGGAGGAATTTTTATGTCAGAAATAGTTGTTAAAGTTACAAGAGGGCCTTTGGTTGAAAGTGTTCACAGAGCGGATATAGCAGTAGTAGATAGTAATGGTAATCTTGTCTGCAGATAGAATATTTAATGCTGTAAATAATGCGCCTGAGATGATAGCAGGTACTAATGGATTCTGTACTGAAGTTATTAAAAACACTAATAAGATCATTGGAAAGTTTGGGGCAGAAGGTATGTATTGTATTGGAATTAAAGGTATGAATTTAGGAATAGCGATTAAAATAGAAGATGGAAGTACTAGAGCAATATGGCCTACAGTTGTTAAATGCCTAGAAGATTTAAATGTTTTAGACCAAAATGAAAAAAATGTATTAAATAAATATAGATATGGAAAAAATTTAAACAACGTGGGAGAAAAAATAGGAGAGGTATTTCCTGATTTTAGCTTAAAGAAAAATTTCTGAAGTTCATTTTTATCTACAGCCTGCAATGAAAATATCACAGGGAACAGCTGGGATGCCTATAGGTTGTTTATGTTTGCACAGCTGTATTTTGTCTATTTGGCATGGCATTTACTGTGTTTAGAATGCTGAAAAATAAAAGAACCTGTTATAATTTATACAACCTAAGCTTTAGAACTTAGGTTGTATAAGTATATGTATTTAAAAGTTATTCTGATAATTCTTTTAGCTTATTTGTCAATGTAGTCAGACTATTTATTGAAGCATCCAGTTGCTGTATTTCAGATAGTTGATTTTTAAAGGTATCAGCTGTAGATGAAATTCCCTGGGAAATATTATTTACAGATTTTTTTATTTCAGTTAATGTTGAGTTTATCTCATTTATAGATGTACTGCTTGAATTGGACAATTTTCTTATTTCATTTGCCACTACTGAAAATCCTTTTCCATGTTCTCCAGCTCTTGAAGCTTCTATAGCTGCATTTAAACCAAGCAGATTAGTTTGAGAAGCTATATTTTTTATAAAGTTTAATACCTCATCGGTGTTTTCTGATTTATTTAAAGCATCCCTTACCTCATTTAATATATCATCATTGGATTTCGCAGCATTTTCTATTCCAGAAGATAATATGCCTGAAGCTTTTGAAATATTTTCTATGGAGTCTGACAATATTTTAGACACTTCCATAAATTCATAATGTCTTTTTGCGCTTTTCGCAAGGACTATACTTCCCAGTATTTTACCATCCTCTTCCACAGGTATTCCTATGGCTTTTAGTTCCAAGCCGAAGGTCTCCTTGGGGACCATGGTTGAGACAGGTTTCCTAGCTTTTATACATTCATAGGCAGCTCCCGTTGGCCTTAGAGGATCACCAGCTTTCGCATTCATGTTTATATTTTTACTATTTACAACTTTTATAAAATGAGTTGTATTTGACATGGTAAAGGCTATCTCATCATCAAAAAAATACTGCATATAGGGTATTAAAGTATCAAAGGCTTGTTGAAGTTTATTTTCAATTTTAATTTTTTCCATAATCTCTCCCCCAAATTTTAATAATAATATTTATTATATACAACTATACAATAACACAAATAAAAGGATTTTTTAATTATTTTTAAAAAATAAAAGTCACATTTACTAGGCTGATTAATATTATAAAAGTATAGAACACATGATGAAAAAAAAGAGTACCTAATAATATAATTATTAAAGATGACAAGGAGGGATCTTTATGTCACGCAAAGGTTGTGGTTGTGGTAATAGAGGAAGTGGAAAAGAAGTACTGGTTATAATAATAATCTTAATATTGTGCTGTGGTATTGATTGTGGTAGTTTGGGAAGAAGATGCTAGATGGAAACTGCTATTGTGTAAAAGTAAAATATATCTAGTAAACAGGCATTTGATTTTTTACTAAATATAATGCATTTGATTTTAAGAATTCTGACTAATTAATAGCATAGCAGAACAAAAGATAAGAAATTAAGATAACTTAAAATTATATATTTATAATTTAAGATAATAAGGAGGGATCTTTATGTCACACAGATGTTGTGATGATAGACGCGGAAGCAGTTCAATAATAATAATAATAATACTATTATTATTATGTGGTGGATGTGGAAGAGGAATATGTTAGAATAAACAAAAAGGAAACGAAGTTTTTCGTTTCCTTTTTTAAAATAACAAATTTTCAAGAATATTTATATTTTTTATCAGTATGTAATTCTTGCCAAAATCTATCAAATTTTCTTTTTTCATGTGTGCCAACTCTCTTGAAAGTGATGGACGTGGAATTCCAAGCTGTTCAGCCATTTCCTTTCTAGTATAATTTAGAATTATTTTCAGGTCTTTTTGATGGGTATATTCATCTAAAATATAAGAAATAATTTTTTGACGTATGGTTTCATAAGATATATTCTTAAGCTTTTTATTTAGCATAAGTACCTTATCAGATAAGAGAGTCATAAAGTTATTTAAAAATAGGGGAAATAGATTACAGAGTTTTAATATATTTTCTTTAGATATAAATATTATATATGTATTGCTTGATGCAACTATAGTAGCAGGATAGGTATTTCTATTGGAGAATATTATGACCTCGCCAAATATATCGCTTTCTTTTAAACTACTTATAGTAATAGCTTTACCAGAGGAAAATATTTTTTGTACCTCCACAGTTCCGCTTATGACTATTCCTATTTTTGAACAATCTGATTCCTCGATAGCTATAACTTCTCCCTTTAAATAGCGCATTGAGGTATAATTTATTTCTTTGAGAAAATTTTTGATATTATCTTTTGAAAAATGTTTCATTAATATGCAATTACTCAATATATCAGTAATATTTTCCATGTTCTTCTCCAATCTATTTAATATTAAATTATAATTATAATGGTAACATAAGATACGGATTATATAATTTTATTTTATTATAATAGAGACATGAAAACAAGGGAGGAATTTAAATGAAAAGAAAGATTGTTAATATAGATAAGAAAAAATGTAATGGATGTGGTTTGTGTGTAAATGCCTGCCACGAGAATGCCATAGAATTGGTAAATGGAAAAGCTCAGCTTATAAGTGATGAATACTGTGATGGACTTGGAGATTGCCTTCCTGAGTGTCCTACAGGTGCAATAAATATAATTGAAAGGGAAAGCAAAGATTATGATGAGAAATTAGTTATGGAAAGAAAAAGAGAAAAAGACAAACATAATTTTAAAATTTCTATGCCCTGCGGGTGCCCTGGAACAACAGCTAGAAGTATAGATAGGACATCAAGGCCAAAAGTAAAGGTAAATAGGAAGGTTAATGCTAATGCTGAAGAAAATGTCGGTGTTATATCAGAACTTAGGCAGTGGCCAGTTCAATTGAAGCTTATAAATCCTAAGGCAACTTATTTAAAAAATGCAAATCTTCTGGTAGCAGCTGATTGTACGGCTTATGCCTATGCAAATTTCCATGAAGATTTTATTAAAGATCATATTGTGGTAATAGGTTGTCCAAAGCTGGATGATGTAAGCTACTATGAAGAAAAACTTATAGAGATTATAAAAAATAACAATTTGAAAAGTTTAACTGTAGTGAGAATGGAAGTGCCATGCTGTGGTGGAATTGTAAATGCAGTGAAAAATTCTATGCTGAAATCTCAAACTATAGTTCCTTATAGGGAAGTTATAATATCCACTGAAGGAGAGATTATAAGTGAGTAGTTATGTTAAGATACATTATGAGTATATCGTTAATATTATAGATGATATAAAAAAATGGAATATGTAATCTTATTGAAATATATAGAAAAGTATTCAGATGTAATATATAATTAAAATAAATAGGAAATAAATTTTAATTATAAGCTGGATGAATTTTTCGGGAGATTAAGTAGAAATTTAAACAATTAGTTAAATTAAATTTTGTATATTGTTTGCTTTTCTTATTATAAAGAAAAGTTTCATAGAAAAATTTCTTTGAAGAACTACTTAACTATAGAATATCATTCTATAGTATCCTTAAATGGATAGCCGAAGGAGTAAGTATTATTTCTCTTAAATAATATGAATCTCTCAGGTCAAAGGACCGAAAAAGGACAAAACTCTGGAAAGCTTTTAGCACCGACGGAGTAAATCTCTCAGGTAAAAGGGACAGGGTAAAAGAGAATTCTTTTACCCTGTCCTTAATTTTATGTGGATTTAACTGAAAATTTTGAAAAGGAGAAAGAATATGATAGAACCGATAATAGTGGTTACTAATAATCCCATGTGTAAAGAAGAGTTGACAGATAAATATAAAATAGACTTTATAGAGGGTACTGTTATGGATGTATTGGAAAGAGTTAGGAATTATATACATGGCAATCATATATTATTAACCCATCCACTTATGAGCAGCATAAAACCTAATGAAACTCCATATAGAACTATCATAATAACTGAAAAAACTGAAGATGCTATAGATATTAATTCTTTGAATTATATAGAAAGGGGGATTCATACTACTGAAAAATTTTTTCGAGATTATGGTATTCCACACTGGAGTCAAAAAATATTAGATGATTTTTCTTTAATAGATTATGATCTTGTAAAATATAAACTTTAGCAGATGTATAATATAGATAAGAAGAATCTTATTGTTATAAAAGTAAAGAGCATACACTTGAATAGAAAAAATTGTTTGTATTTTAACAATACGAGGAGGTATAAAATGGAGCATATATATGATTGCATAATAATTGGTGGAGGCCCAGCAGGGTTATCTTCAGGTCTTTATGCAGCAAGATCTAAAATGGACACTTTGTTGATAGAAAGGACAAAATATGGGGGACAGATAACTACAACAGATGAACTTGAGAATTACCCAGGTTCCATTGAAAATTGTACAGGAACAAATTTAAGTGAGAGAATGAAAAATCAGGCAGCAGACTTTGGTGTAAAATTTGCTAAAGATGAGATAGTAGATGTAGATATGGATGGGGTAATTAAGGTTTTAAAGAGCAAAAAAGATATTTATAGGGCTAGAACAATAATAATTGCCACAGGTGCAAATCCAAGGCTTTCAGGTTTTAAAAATGAAAGAGAATTGAGAGGCAGGGGAATTTCATATTGTGCAACTTGTGATGCGGATTTTTTTACAGACTTAGATGTAGCAGTAATAGGTGGGGGAGATTCAGCTATTACAGAGGCTATCTATCTTACAAAATTTGCGGAGAGTGTTACGGTTATACACAGAAGGGATGCATTAAGAGCAACAAAATCCTTGCAGGATAAGGCTTTCCATAATTCTAAAATAAAATTCATATGGAATTCTACTGTGGAAGAAGCTGTAGGAAAAGAGATATTGGAACAATTGGTTATAAAAAATAAAATTACAGGTGAAATTCGTAAATTAAAAGTAGATGGATGCTTTGTATTTGTAGGATATGATCCCATATCACAATTATTTAAGGGAAAAGTAACTATGGATGAAAAAGGTTATATTTTGACAGATGAGGATATGAGAACTGATATTTCAGGTGTATTTGCAGCAGGAGATATAAGAAAAAAATCTTTAAGACAGGTTATAACTGCAGCAGCAGACGGTGCCATTGCAGCAACTACTGCAGAAGGTTATATAGAAAAAAATAAAATTTGAAATAGGAGGAAATTACAATGATTGAATTAACAAAACAAAATTTTAATGAAGAGGTGTTAGATTATACTG
The DNA here is from genome assembly GCF_041205085.1 of Clostridium moutaii. NCBI lineage: Bacteria > Bacillati > Bacillota > Clostridia > Eubacteriales > Clostridiaceae > Clostridium > Clostridium moutaii. Next base: position 103,717 of record NZ_JBGEWD010000009.1, on the reverse strand, counting down.
ATAAACCAGTATTTGTAGATTACTGGGGGGATAAATGTGAAATATGCAAACAGCTTATGCCTGAAGTGCACAAATTAGAAGATAAATATGGAGACAAAGTTAAGTTTTCAAGCCTCAATATAAGTAAAGCTAGGAGGCTGGCAATAGGTCAAAAGGTCTTGGGGTTACCTACTATGGTACTTTATAATAAGGGAGAAAGGATCAATGCTATTACTGCTGATAAAATAACATCTTTAGATGATGTGGAAGAATTTATTAAATCCTATTATACTACATTGTAAGAATTAAGAATTTAATATTTTAAATTCTTAATTTAATAAATTTGGAGGTGAATATATTGCAACTAGAAATTGGAAAAATTCATATTAAGGATATTCAATTTGGAAATGAAACAAAGGTTGCAGATGAGGTTCTCTATGTAAACAAAAATGAATTGATAGAAAAAATCAGTGGCGATGAGAGAATTGGACAAATGGAAGTGGATATCGCCAGGCCAGGTGATGAAACTAGGATCATACCTGTAAAAGATGTAATTGAGCCCAGAGTTAAGGTTGAGGGAAAAGGAGGTATATTTCCGGGATTCATAAGTAAGGTTGATACCGTTGGAGAGGGTAAAACACATGTGTTAAATGGAGCTGCTGTAGTTACTACGGGAAGTATTGTTGGATTTCAAGAGGGCATCATAGATATGAGTGGTGAGGGAGCAAAATATACTCCTTTTTCAAAAACAAATAATTTAGTTATAATTTGTGAACCAAAACAGGGAATAAAACAGCACGAACATGAAGAGGCCATCAGAATGGTTGGCTTTAAAGCGGCTGCTTATCTTGGTGAAGCTGCAAGGAATGTAGAACCAGATGAAGTAAAGGTTTATGAAACATTGCCTTTATTAGAGCAAGTAAAAAAATATAGTAATCTGCCTAAGGTGGTTTATGTATATATGCTTCAAAGTCAGGGATTAATGCATGATACCTATGTCTATGGAGTTGATGCAAAAAAAATTATACCAACCTTTTTATATCCTACAGAAATATTTGATGGTGCAATAGTCAGCGGAAATTGTGTATCTGCCTGCGACAAGAATCCAACTTACGTGCATTTGAATAATCCGGTTATCGAAGATTTGTATGATAGACATGGAAAAGACATCAATTTCTTAGGTTGTGTAATTACAAATGAAAACGTATACCTGGCAGACAAAGAAAGATCCTCTGATTTTACAGCTAAACTGGTGAAATACCTTGGAGCTGATGCAGTTATTATATCAGAAGAAGGATTTGGAAATCCAGATGCCGATCTTGTAATGAATTGTAATAAGATATCGGATATGGGTATAAAAACTGTGCTTATAACTGATGAATATGCAGGCCGAGATGGTGCATCTCAATCCCTGGCAGATTCTACAGCTAAAGGAGATGCAGTTGTTACAGCAGGAAATGCAAATGAGATAATTGAGCTTCCTAAAATGAAAAAAATAATAGGACACCCTGAAGCTGCTAATATAATTGCAGGTGGCCATGTGAAAAGTCTAAGGCCAGATGGTACTATAGAAGCTGAACTCCAGGTGGTAACTGGAGCTACTAGCGAAGTTGGATTTACCAAATTGACTTCCAAAGGATATTAGTTCAATTAAATTAGTGCAGACAAAATGTCCCTAAATAATAAAAATATAAAACGTTCAAATCTTATTATAAAATAAATAAAAGAAAATGATAAGCAGTATTTTAAAATGAAATAGCAATTTAGTGACAGATAAAATATGATTATGTAAATATAAATAGAATGTTGGCAATATTGTAATATATTTTTGAAAGGAATGATAAAAAATGTTAAAAGGGAAAAAGGTCATTGCCATAGGAGATAGAGATGGTATACCTGGTCAAGCTATTGAAGCATGTGTAAAATCAACTGGAGCAGAAGTTATATTTGCTTCTACAGAATGTTTTGTTTGAACTGCTGCGGGAGCTATGGATCTGGAGATCCAACAGAGAGTAAAAGATTTAACACAAAAATATGGTGCAGAAAATATAGTCGTAATTTTAGGTGGAGCGGAGGCAGAAGCTTCAGGACTTTCAGCAGAGACAGTAAGTGCTGGAGATCCAACTTTTGCAGGGCCACTTGCAGGAATTAAATTGGGATTAGCTGTTTATCATATTGTGGAGCCGGAAATAAAAGAAGAATGTGATGCTGCAACTTATGATGAGCAATGTGGGATGATGGAACTGGTTCTTGATGTAGATGAGATAATCAGTGAAGTTAAACAAATCAGGGATGAGTATTCAAAATACTAAAAGCTTTATAGAAAATTTTGCAAAACTTTGAAAGGAGTATAAATTATATGATTAGAGTTGTGCATTATATAAACCAATTTTATGCTGGTATAGGAGGAGAGGATAAGGCAAATATAAAGCCGGAGGTAAGAGAAGGTTTTATAGGTCCTGGTATGGGGTTAAATGGTTTATTTAAGAAGGAAGGAGTTGAAATAGTTGCTACAGTCATTTGTGGAGATTCCTATTTCAATGAAAATATAGAAGATGCAAAAAAAGAAATAATAGGTATGATTGAAAAATATAATCCAGATTTGTTTATAGCAGGGCCTGCTTTTAATGCAGGCAGATATGGCATGGCATGTGGTTCGGTATCAAAAGAAGTTCAGGATAAATTAAGGATCCCCGCTGTTACTGCCATGTATCCTGAAAATCCAGGAGCAGACTTATTTAAAAAGTATCTGTATATAATTGAAACTAAAAATAGTGCTGCAGGTATGAGAAAAGCTCTCCCTAAAATAGTATCATTGTCCTTAAGATTGGCTAGAGGTGAGCAAATAGGTTTTCCTGAAGAAGAAGGATACATTGAAAGGGGTATAAGAAAAAATTTTTTTGGTGAGAAACGTGGATCTAAAAGAGCGGTAGACATGCTTATCAATAAATTGAGAGGAGAAAGCTTTACCACAGAATTTAAAATGCCCGTGTTTGATAAAGTAAGTCCAAATCCAGCAGTGAAAGATATAGCTAAAGCTAAAATTGCACTAGTTACTTCCGGTGGTATAGTTCCAAAAGGAAATCCGGATCATATAGAATCCTCCAGTGCCTCCAAGTTTGGAAAATACAGTATAGAAGGAATTGAAGATCTAACATCTGAAACCTTTGAAACAGCTCACGGTGGTTATGATCCAACCTATGCAAATGAGGATCCAGATAGGGTGCTGCCTGTAGATGTTTTAAGAAAGATGGAAGGAGAAGGTAAAATAGGATCTCTCTATAAATACTATTATTCAACTGTTGGAAATGGTACGGCAGTGGCATCTGCTAAGAAATTTGCAAATGATATAGTTAAAGAACTTGTGGCTGATGGGGTTGATGCAGTTATATTGACATCCACCTGAGGAACTTGTACTCGTTGCGGTGCAACTATGGTAAAAGAAATAGAAAGAGGAGGATTACCAGTAGTGCATATGTGTACGGTAGTACCCATATCATTGACAGTAGGGGCAAACAGAATAATACCTACAATAGCTATACCTCATCCATTGGGAAAGCCAACATTGGATAAAAAAGGTGAATTTGAATTGAGATATAAGTTAGTTGAAAAAGCACTAAAGGCCCTTTCAACATCAGTAGATGGACAGAAAGTTTTTGAATAAAATAATTGGTAAAGTCTAAATATAAGATTGGATACTTGGGGAAATTGAAAATTGAAATATGCGGTTTTTAATTTCCTTGGTTTTTAAAAAGGTAAATGGAGGTTTTAAAATGAGTTTTCCTGTTATTAAGAAGGCTTCTTATGTTTTAATTAATACACCGGATATGGTAGTACATAATGGTACTACTCAAAATCTGGAGAGAAAGACAAATCCGGATTCAGACTATTTAAAAGAAATAAAAAGTCATTTAAGATCTTTTCAGGAGGTTGTATCCTATGCTCCTAATCAAACTTATATAGGAAATATTACACCGGAGAATTTATCTGAAATAAAAAGACCCTGGTATTTAAACAGTATGAAAGATGCAAGTAGATTTGGGAAGTTTGGGGAAATTATGTGCCAGGATGAGTTCTATGGATTATTGAAGATTTCTGATGTATTTGATTTAATAATTTTAGAAAAATCTTTTATGGAAAATGTAAAAGAAAATTTTAAAAAACATCCTATTCTAAATAAGAAAGTTGAGCAATTAAAAGAAGGAGAAGATATAAAAAATATAAAACAACTTTTAGATGATAAAAAGGCAGAAGGACTTTATAAAGAGGATAAATTAGTAGGATGTATAAAAAGAGCTCATGAATTTGATCCCAATCTATCGGCTCATACTATGATTGAAAATTTATCTGTAAAGGCATCAGGAGTTTTGGCTCTAATGCATCTTATAAAAAATTCCGGAATAGATGTGAATCAGGTTGATTATCTAATAGAGTGTTCAGAAGAAGCCATAGGTGATATGAATCAAAGAGGAGGGGGAAATATTGCCAAGGCCTGTGGTGAAATAGCAGGAATAAAAGGGGCTACAGGTGTGGACATGAGAGGATTTTGTGCAGGCCCTGCACATGCATTGATTACAGCTGCTGCTTTTGTAAAATCAGGTATATACAAAAATGTTATAGTATTTGCAGGTGGGTGTACTGCTAAACTTGGAATGAATGGAAAAGACCATGTGAAGAAAAATATACCTGTACTGGAGGATTGCCTTGGCGGTTTTGCAATTCTTGTATCAGAAAATGACGGAGTGAGTCCTGTGCTTAGGACTGATGTGATTGGAAGACATACAATAGGAGACGGTGCTGCACCCCAAGCTGTAATGCAGGCTTTGGTGCTTGATCCTCTGACTAAAAATGGAATGAAGATTACAGATGTAGACAAGTTTGCTCCGGAAATGCAAATACCGGATATAACAGAACCAGCCGGTGCAGGTGATGTGCCTACACAAAATTACAAGATGATAGGGGCTCTGGCAGTTAAAAAGGGGCAGGTGGAACGGAAGGAATTGCCTTTGTTTGTTAAAGAACATGGATATCCGGGATATGCTCCTACTCAGGGACATATCCCATCTGGCATTCCTATTATAGGACATGGTATAGAACATATAGTTAATGGTAGATTAAATAACTTTATGATAATAGGAAAAGGAAGTTTATTTTTAGGAAGAATGACTAATTTGTTTGATGGAGTATCCATACTTGTAGAAAAAAACAGTGGTCAGGAAGAAAACATTGGAGTAACCAGAGAGGAGATAAAGAAGATCATATCACAAGAGATGAGAAAATTTGCACAACAATTAATAAATGACTGATATTAATGAATATGGCTAAATTTGCATGGTGGGGAGGGTAATCATGGATAAAACAAAAAAAATGATTGCAGAAGTATTTAGTAATATAGCCGATGGTATAGAAAATGGTACTTTCAAGAAGAGATTTAAAATAGGACTCACAATTTATGGATCTGAACATGGAATAAATGAAATGATAAAAGCTGCACAACTGTCCAGAAGCAAATATGGGGATTTTGATATAGTACTTATAGGACCAAAAGTTGATTGTGATTTTGAAATTGTAGAAGTAAGCAATTCAGAAGAGGGTCATAGAAAAATGATAAGCCTTCTTGAAGAAAAAAAGATAGATGGATGCGTAACACAGCATTTCGATTTTCCCATAGGAATTTCAACTATAGGCAGACTGGTTGCTCCAGGCAGTGGGAAAAATATGATAATTTCAACTACCACAGGTACTATGTCTACAAATAGAGTGGATAGCATGGTTAAAAATTGCATAGGTGGCATTGCTGTGGCAAAGTCCATTGGAATAGATAATCCCACAGTGGGTATTCTGAATATAGATGGAGCTAGAGGTGCACAAAGAGCATTAAAGGAACTACAAAATAGGGGCTATGAAATTAACTTTGCACAATCTCTTAGAAAAAATGGAGAAGTATTGATGAGGGGAAATGATATATTGGCAGGTACTCCAGATATTATGGTCTGTGATTCACTAACTGGAAACCTGCTTATAAAGATATTTGCAGCCTATACTACAGGGGGAAATTATGAAACCCAGGGATATGGATATGGTCCTGGAATAGGAGAGAATTATGATAAGTTGATAAATATAGTATCCAGGGCCTCAGGAGCAGCTCTTATATGTGAAGGGCTGAAGTATTGTGCAATGTGCGCTGAAGGGAAGGTACTCCATAGGGCAAAAAGTGAATTTGAAAAAGCAAAATGTGCAGGGCTAGAAGAGATATTGATAAAGGAAAAACCATCAGATGTTGAACAGGTGAAAATGCCTGCTAAAGAAATTGTTACTTATGCAATACCGGGAATAGATATATTGGAATTGGACAACGCATGTAATGTATTGTGGAGGAAGGACATATATTGTGAAAGCGGTATGGGTTGTACGGGGCCTGTAATTTTGGTGCAGTCAGAAAAAGGGGAAAAAGCCATAGAGATTCTGAAAAGAGCTGGATATAAATAAGAGGGTGAATTGACCCTCTTATCTGGCTTCAAAAGTTCCATATACCAGGGGCTTGTAGTTTTGGACCATAAGTTTTCCACGGCTTATGACAGTATGAATATTCAATTTACTGTCCAATAAGACTAAATCTGCATCATATCCTTCTGCTATTTTCCCTTTGTGTGGAAATTTAAGAAATTTAGCAGGGGAAATAGTAAGGGGAATAAGAGCTGTTTCCATGGACAGTCCTCTTTCAATAGATTCCCTTACGGAGTCCATATCTGTGGAGGGCATACCTATGGTTAATTTGGTCAGGTTACCTTTACAGTCGAAAAAGGGCATACTTCCCCCTGCATCGGAACTCATAGTTACATGATAAGGAGAAATATTTTCCTTTAATATTGTGCTGTATAGTTGGGAGGAGCTCATGGCGTCGTTACCGTTATTTCTAATTCCGGTGGTTATGTCGGTAAATCCTCCCATCTTTAAATATTCTATAGCCTGTTTGGATAACAGACTATTTCTATTAAGATGTGTAGGCAGTAAATTTTCAAAAGGTATATCTGAATTATCTATTAGATCAAATATGGGAGTCAATCCTTTTTTACCATCTCCCAGATGCATATGAAGGACTCCGCATTTATCTGAAATAAGGCCGCCTACTCTGGTCTCACAGGCCAAATGTATTAAATCTTCCTCTGAAGGGTGGCTCCCTCTGTGATCTGAAACAGCTATTTCACCAACTCCTATTATCTTATCTATGGCGACAATATCTCCACGGACGCTGTCTGTAAGAGTTCTAGTGGGAACGTCATAACATCCTGTCCAGCAGTATGTAGTTATACCTTCCTTTTGGAGAGCTCTTGCTTTTGCCACTAGGCCTCCCATATTTCTTGTAATTCCATCTGTACCTAAAAGTCCTATACAAGTTGTGACACCGTTTAACGTAAATTTTGTAAGATTTAATTCAGGAGTTCTGTTTTGAAATCCACCCTCTCCTCCTCCACCGTTTATATGTATGTGAAGGTCAATTAGACCAGGAATGGCTTTTAATCCACTACCGTCTATTATTTCCACCTGGGGGAAATTTTTATCCGGAATACTTATGCTTTGAGATATATATGTTATTTTATCATAGCATATCAATATGTTTTTTTTACCTATGGATCTTGGATCAAATACTTCTATGTTTTTTATTAAAATCATAATTTACACATCCTTTAATATTATAGTTTGTCATTTGATTATAATTTAAACATAGAAATAAAGGTTATTCATGAAAATTAAGCTTTTTTGATCTTTTGAAAAAAAATATGATAAGAAGTCCTACTATAAAAAACATAATTAATGAGAAATTCACTGTAAAAAAGCTTAAATTACTGTGGTGTATTCCTTCCTTTAATATAGAAGCAGGGAGACTTTGAAGTCTGTCCAGACCGATTATTAAAATTATTATTAAATTACATAATATCAAATTACATGCACTGAATTTAAATATATTTGTTTAGTCCCCTTATGGAAACCTCTCCGGATATCAGTTTCTCAACAGAGCCATCTTCATACTGGACTATTAATCCACCGCCTTCATCTAAATCCAGTGCTTTTGCGTAGCTTTCATCAGTATTTTTAATTATTTTTATATTTTTACCAATAACAGCAGAATTATCTTTACATATTTTTATGGAAAACCCGATTTTTCCTTTTTCCTGAAATTCTTTGTATAGGTATTCAAATTTATTTAACAGAGTACCAACTAAGGCCTTTCTGTCCACATTGGAATTTATCTCTATTTTAAGAGAAGTGGCTTTATCCAGCAGGTCTTTTGAAAAATCGCCTTTATCTAAATTGGCGTTTATACCTATTCCAACAATTACATAATTTACTCTGTTTAATTCACCGCTCATTTCTGTTAAAATTCCACAGACTTTCTTACCTTCAATTATTATGTCGTTAGGCCATTTTACTTTGGCATTTATATCAAATTCCTTTAAACTTTCTATCATGGCAGCGGCAGCTATTTGAGTTATTTCCGGAGCCTTCATTGGATTTATATTTGGCCTCAATATTATAGACAGCCATATTCCCTTATATTTAGGAGAACACCATAGCCTGCCAAGTCTACCTTTACCACCTACCTGTTCCTCAGATATTATTATAGTTCCGTCATCGGCACCTTGTTCGGCCAATTCCTTTGCTTTATCATTTGTAGAATTTATACTTTCAAAATGTATAATTTTTTTGCCTATGTATTTTGTATTTAGATATTTTTTAATTTCCTCAAAAGTGAGTGCATCTGGAGAAACTATCAATCTATACCCCTTTTTGGAAGAAGAATCTATCATATATCCTTCTTCCTTTAATGATTTTATGTACTTCCATATGGAGGTGCGGCTTACCCCTAGTTTTTCACTTATGAGCTGCCCGGATAAAAATGTTTCACTATTTTCTTTCAATAAATGAAGTACTTCATATTTCATGTAAAACCCACCTTTTTATATTATTTAATAGTATTATAGCACAGTTCATAAATTTAAACTGTATCATAATAATCAGGTAAAATATTTTTTAGTTGAATATTCCTATATGAGGTTGAATAAGAAATAATAAATAGATTAGACAATAAAACGCATCTGTAAATTTTTATAAGAAAGTAATATAATTTAAATTAGAGAAGTTAATATTAAATAGGGGGTTTTCTTATGTTAAACGGAAAAAAAATTCGTGATATAAGGGTAAGCTTAGGATATACTACTTTGGATGTTCAAAATCTTACTAAAAATACCAGTTTTGAAACTTCAATTTCAAAGTCTTATTTAGAAGAGCTGGAGAGAGGAGATAAGAAAAATCCAAGCCTTGAAAAAGTTGTTGTAATAGCAAAGATACTTGGCTGTAAGATTGATGATTTAATATTAAGCGCATGATGAATAAGAACTTCTCATAAAATTACATTTAGAGGATAAATATTTACCGGATAAAAGAGGAAACATCAGGAAAAGATATATAAAAAAGTCTAAATTATTATATTGAAAAAATGAGCTGTGGATAAATTCTGCAGCTTTGACTATTTAGTAAGAATGTTCAAATTATATGTTTGAATAAATCTAAATTATACTCTTGTTTGAAAAGAAGTATTATTTATATATTAAATTTAGAGAAGGGATAGGTTTATGTTGGATTTATGTTTGTTAGGATGTGGGGGGAGTATGCCTGTGCCAGGAAGATGGCTCACTTCTATGATAGCTTCTTACAATGGAAGAAAACTGCTTATAGATTGCGGTGAAGGTACTCAGATTAGCTTAAAAATTTTAGGGTGGAAAATCAAGAATATAGATGTGATTCTATTCACACATTTTCATGCAGATCATATAGCTGGGCTGCCGGGATTACTGCTCACAATAGCTAATTCGGGCAGGACCGATCCTATTACTATAATGGGACCTGCTGGGTTATTGAAAGTGATAAATGGGCTTAGAGTTATAGCTCCCGTACTTCCATATAAAATAAACCTGATTGAACTTTATGGAAAGGGCAGTTATTATAAAAAAATAGGAAACTTTAATGTAAATGTATTATCTGTGGATCATGGCATACCTTGCTTGGGATATTCATTAGGTATAGTCAGAAATAGAAAATTTGACAGGAAAAAAGCTTTGGAAAATAGAGTACCTTTAATGTTTTGGAGCAGTCTTCAAAGGGGAGAGACCATAAAGGACGGGGAGCGTATATACACTCCAGATATGGTGCTTGGATGTGAAAGGACAGGATTAAAGATATCCTATTGTACAGACTCCAGACCAACGGAAGCACTGGTGAAATTCATTCAAGATTCTGATGTGTTCATATGTGAGGGGATGTATGGGGATGATGAAAATATTTCGAAGGCTGTTCGGTATAAACATATGGTATTTTCAGAGGCAGCACTTCTTGCCAAAAGGGCAGGAGTAAGGGAATTATGGTTAACTCATTTTAGTCCTTCAATGCCTGAACCCGAGATATATTTGAAAAATGCCAGGGATGTATTTCAAAATACAATAATAGGAGAGGACAGATATGTGAAAAGCATCAATTTCAAGGAATCAAGTGATTTCTAGGTTAAGTTGAGTGGCTTAATATTGAATAAATAGTTTTAATTTGGTAGAAATATTATGGATTTTACCGTATAATAAAATATGTAATTATTAAAACTAAAATGATGCCAGTTCTGAGGTGGTTTTACTATGATAGAAAATTATAACGATATAGACAAGTTTCTTGAAAATTTGAGGAATGATGTCATCTCTTCAAAAAACAGATCTTTGATAACTGTTAATAAAAACATGTTTATGCTTTACTGGGAAATTGGGAATTTAATTTTAATAAGGCAAAACAAGGGCTGTGGAAGTGAATTTATAAGTATTCTAGCACAATATTTTAAAGCTCAGTTTCCAAATAAGCTGAGTTTTTCAGAAAAAAATTTAAAAAATATGGTTAAGTTTGCTGGGGAGTACGAGTCTCAGAATTTTGTGGAAAATGTGGCTTCAAGGATAAGCTGGTCATGCAATATGGTCCTTGTGGATAGGATAAAAAATGTAAATAAAAGAGTGGAGTACATGAATGAAGCTCTGGAAAAAGGATGGAATTTGGAGACTTTAGCCAGGAAAATAGATTTACAGTATGGAATAGTAGAAGATAATGGGGAAGAAGTTACTGAAGAAGAAACAACAAATGAAGAGGTGCAATCTGTTGAAAATAAAGATATTATTACATCAGAAGTGGACAACCCTTCCAAAGGTGAGGGTAATGAAAAAAAAGAGGCCGTAGGTACCTCGCCTTTTATAAAAGATATAATTTCAAATGAAGATGCAGGTCAATTATCTGAAGATGATATGAAAAATTATTTTTCAGCATTAAAGGATGAATATTTGATAGATTTTATGAATGACTTAAATGAGGAAAAAGAGAAGTGTTTTCAGGAACAATTTATTAAGTACACAATGGAATTTTTTTTGGAACTAAATTCTGGATTTGCATTGGTCGGGAATAGATATCATATGGAACTTTCCGGAGGAGATTATTATGTGGATTTACTTTTTTACAATTTAAAATTAAAACGATACGTGGCCGTTGAGCTGAAAGTTGGAAAATTCAAGCCGGAATATCTTGGCATTCTGACTTTTCATCTTTCTATACTGGATGATTCAGTTAAAAATAAAGATGATAACAGTTCCATAGGTATAATTATTTGTAAAGAAGATGAAAAATTAATTGTACAGTATGCTTTTAAGGATGTGGAAGAATCTGAAGATGCAGAATACAGATTAAATGAAGATATTCCGCAACAGTATCAAGACATATTGCCTACAGTAGAAGAAATAGGTTGTGGGATTAAAAGCAAACTAAAATCGGCATAATTTTAAGGTGAATAATTATTTGTAGAACATAAAACCTCAGGTAAGTGGGTGGACCTGAGGCTTTTTTAAAGAAAGTGAGATTTAACATGGAGCTAAAAAAGAGAAATATAATTATTGCAATAATGTTGGCCATGTTTCTTGCGGCTGTAGAGGGGACAGTTGTAACTACTGCGGTTCCAACTATAATAAAAGATTTGAATGGATTCGGACTTGTAAGCTGGATATTTTCCAGTTATCTGATTACATCTGCAATAACAACTCCTATATATGGTAAGCTTTCAGATCTATACGGCAGGAAAAACGTTCTAACAATTGGAATAGCAATATTTTTATTAGGCAGTATTTTATGCGGACTTTCTCAAAATATATACTCACTTATAATATTCCGCGCCCTGCAGGGAATTGGGGCAGGTTCCATATTTACAATTACATATACTATAGTTGGAGATGTATTTTCTATTTCGGAAAGAGCAAAAGTTCAAGGGTGGCTTAGTACAGTATGGGGTATATCAAGTTTAATAGGACCTTTTTTAGGAGGATTTTTAATAGATACTTTATCCTGGCACTGGATCTTTTTTATAAACATACCTTTTGGAATAATATCTATAGTACTTATCCAAAAAAATCTCATTGAAAATTTTCAAAAGAAAAAGAGAAAAATAGATTATTTTGGTAGTGTAATTTTAACAGCTGCTATTGTATTTCTTTTATGTGGATTTTTGACAGAGGGGAATGGAAAAAGCAGAAGTACGATTTTATCCGCTATATATGTGATATTGGCACTGGTTTTTTTTGCTTTTTTCTATTTTGTGGAGAGGAGGGCAGAAGAACCTATCATACCATTTGAAATATTTACAAAATTTAATATTATAGCAAATGTAATAAGTTTTTTAGAGTCTGCTTCTTTAATAGCAATGGATGTTTATATGCCTCTATACATTCAAAATGTACTGGGATTTGGTGCAACTATTTCAGGCCTTTGTATGTCACCTATGTCATTTACATGGCTTTTATCTTCAATATTTTTGGCAAAATGCATAATAAAGTACAGAGAAAAATATATTATTTTAATATGCTCAATTATAGTGCTATTGGGAAGTGTACTGCTCCTTGACATGGGAATTAGTTCTTCATTGCTTTCAGTCATACTATGTGTAGCTATTTTAGGGTTTGGTTTTGGAGGTAATTTTACTACACTTACTATAGTAGTGCAGTCTTCGGTAGGTTATTATATGAGAGGGGCGGCTACTGCATCAAACTCCCTTCTGCGTAATTTAGGGCAGACTGTAGGAATAAGTATATTTGGAAGTATATTTAATTTGAATATATTAAAATATTTTAATAGGATAGGGATTTCAGGAATAGATCCAAGTAATCTGTATTCTAAAGCGTCCGTTAATATGGGAGTGTCTTTGCAATTTATAAAAGAATCAATAAATTCAAGCCTTCATGTATTATTCATATGCGTTATTATAATTAATGGAGCTTCACTTATACTCTCTTTATTTTTACCAAAGGATTTAAAAGAAAATGATTAGATATTTGAAGTTATCAAATGAAGTCGGGAAGAAATGTTACTTCCCGGCTTTTTTTACTTTTATTTAAGTTATTATCAAATTATTGTATCAAGGCTCATACAATATAATAACAACAATATAGAAAGGTTTGTTTATGAGTAAGAGAGAGGGTTATTATATTGAACTGGATGAAATGGCGGAAAGTATGCTGAGAGGAGCTGATTTTCTGGGATGCGGGCATAATGGCATAGTGTATTTACTTGAAGATAATAAGGTGATTAAAATATTTAAAAGCAAATATGTATGTAAAAATGAATATGACATATTGAAAAAAACAAGCAAAAGCAAATACTTTCCTCAAGTATATTTTCATGGAGATTATTACATTGTGAGAAGTTATGCCAAGGGAGAGAGACTTGATTATTATATTAAGAAAAATGGATTAAATAGAAAAGTAGCAGCTAATATGATTCGACTTATAAAAGAATTTAAAGAACTGGGATTTACTAAATTGGACATAAGGTGCAAGGATTTGTATTTAAGTGATGATTTTTCTATAAAAGTAATAGATCCTAAGAACAATTATTCCAAAAACTGCAGTTATCCACGACATCTTATGAAGGGCTTGAGTAAGCTGGGAGTACTGGATGAGTTTTTAGGAATTGTAAAAAAAGAATATAGTGAGGAATACAGAGAATGGAATTTTAAAATACGAAGATATCTGGGAAGAGGTATCAAGTGAATCTTGGGTTCAGGTGGAGTTTACTCATAAGGAATACTTTTTTCCAACTGGGCCTTAGAAGAAATTATCCAGGGGTGTAATACCGTTTATCCCTAATTTGGGGTCCTAGCAATAGCAGACATGGAATAAAGTGATAATTTATTCTAAAAAGTATCATATTTTTCTATAAAGTGCAAATAATTTAGAGGAAAAATTGGATTTTATTATATAATATGCTATAATTACCATGGGTATTTTAGTAATTTAACTAATCTTTTAATACTATACGAAAAAATATTAAAATTGACTTCGGCAATAGGACTAATCTATTGAACAATTTTCCAAGTATGTATAATAATATGCAAAAGAGGAGCGTGAATAATTGTGGAAAATTACGATAATCAAAAAACTCATTTAAAATTCAAAATTTTATCTGTACCTATGATTATGATATTTATAATCATTGTAGCAATAGCATCTATATCAATATGGACAGCTAAAAGTAAAGTAATCGATCAAATGCAAGTTGACGGAATGATGATGACCAATCAAATATCCGACAGTATGACTAACAATGCGGAGTCTACAAAAACATTGAATAGCTCTATAGAAACCAGAATAAGTACTTTGGCAACCTTTATAAAAGATAATAATGATAAAGTAAACAATGATTATTTAAATGTTATTGCCAAAGAGTTTCAAGTAGATGAAATAAATGTTACAGATCCCACCGGAAAAATAATATATTCAAATTTGCCCACTAGTTTAGGATATGTATATAAACAGGGGGATTCAGCTTATCAAATTTTAAATGGCGGCAAAAATGTTGTAATGGAGGATATGAGGAAAAGCACCAAGAGCAATAACTACTACAAGTATGGCTGCATAAAGAATACAGATGGAGGAATCATTCAAATAGGAATATTGGCAAATAAGATTCAAAGCTTAACTTCTAAAATGCAGCCACAAAATATAGTAAATACTTTAACCAAGGATAAATCCATAATATACGCACTGTATATGGATAATAATTTGAAAGTAATCGCCCATACAGACAAAAGCAGAATAGGAATTAAGCTAACTGATATAGGTAGCAGAACTGCTGCCGTAGATGGGAAACCCTATTCATCCAAGTTTAAATATAAGAATCAGATAAATGTATATGATGTAATATATCCTGTAATAATTGACGGGAAAACGGCGGGTGCTGTAGATATAGGCATTTCTATGGAAAATGCCAATAAAGCTGTCTACAATATTATAGGCATAATTGTAGTGTTATCCATTATAGCTTTTGCTGTATGCGCTTTCATATTGCTCAAAATATCCAAGGGTATAACAGAACCTCTAGACGGGTTGGTTTATGTGTCTAAAAAGATAGCGGATGGAGATTTGAATGTTGAAATAAATGTGAACAGCAATGATGAAATTGGAATATTGGCAGATAGCTTTAAAAATATGAGTGACAATCTTAGAAATACTATTGGAACCATAAAGAATAATTCTTTAAAGGTAAGTTCCATGTCTTCAGATTTAAAAACAAATTCCGGCCAGATGACTGGAGCTGCTAATGATGTGGCAAGTGCAGTGCAGGAGGTAACAAGGGGTACTACCCAACAGGCCAGTGATTTAGTTGAAATTTCAAATAGCATGGTAGGTCTGGCGGATGAACTGCAAAATATTTATAGTAAACTTTCAGAAGTTAAAGAAAGTTCAGGGACAACTAATATTATATTGGAAGAAGGAAGAAAACAAATAGATCGGTTATTAAAATCGATAAAGGATGTAAGAGAATCATTTGGAGCAGTTTCTGAGAAAATAAACGGTCTCAGCAGCAGCGTATCCAAGGTGGGAAGCATAACGGATGTAATAAATGGGATACTGGATCAGACAAATTTACTTGCATTAAATGCAGCTATAGAAGCGGCTAGGGCAGGAGAGGCAGGAAAAGGTTTTGCTGTAGTAGCAGAAGAAGTAAGACAGCTGGCGGAGAAGTCAAAAGAGTCAACAGAACAGATACAGCATATTATACAATCCATAAGCAATGAAACCAAGGATGTAATCTTGACCTCAAATAAGGTAAACAGCCTTGTTGAAAATCAGGAGGATACAGTAAACGGTACTAAAAATTCCTTTGAAAAAATATCACATGCAGTAGAAGGCATAGGACCTTTACTTGAAAATACCTATAATTCTTTAAAAATGACCGTTAAATCAAAAGATGATGTTCTGGGCAAAGTAGAGTCTGTAACTGCGGTATCTGAAGAAACTTCTGCATCTTCACAAGAAATATCGGCATCTTCAGAAGAGATGTTCGCATCTTCAGAAAATGTGGACAAATATGCATCAGAGCTTAACGATATCGTAAACAAATTGAATGAGGAAACAGATAAATTTAAAATATAAACAATTGATACAGCTTATCATCCCCCACCTTGTAAAGGTGGGGGATGTGTTTTAAGTGGGCAGCCTTGGGATAAAAAGAACCTTGAGTTATCGAGGTATTTTTATATGTGTAAAACTTACTTTAAAGTATTTTTTCATGGTAAATACATGAGCAAATAAATTGTAAAATAGGTTGGAATTATAGATCTAAGGCTTTCTTTAAATTAATTATTATAGTATGATAATTCATATGAATTCATATGAGGTTATGGTACTGTGATAAAAAATATAAGAGAAAGTTGAGGTGAAAAATCCTGATAGCTGGAGATCAGGATATTATATGATTTTTATATCAACAGCATTATATTGTGAAGCAGAGCCTTTTATAAAAAAGTTCTCTTTGAAAAAGTATAATTCCGTAAACAAGTTCCAGGTTTTTAAAAATGACGAAATTGTAATTGTAATAAGTAAGGCTGGTGCTGTAAATGAAGCCAGTGCCTGTAGTTATATTATAGGTAGATTTGATGTGAATAAATATGATACTTTTATAAATATAGGATTATGTGCAAGCAAAAATAAAAGTTTTAAAACAGGGACTGTAGTACTTTGCAATAAAATAACAGATGGTGTAACCAATAGGGACTTTTATCCTGATATGATATTCAGACATCCTTTTGAAGAAGGATGTCTGGAGAGTTTTCCTAAAGTGCTGGATCATGAACAAGTTGAAAAGATAAAAGGAGACATTATGGATATGGAGGGAGCTGCTTTTTTTCAATCTGTGTCCATATTTTTGCCGCCTCATAGAATTTATTGCTTAAAAGTAGTATCCGATTATGCATATGGCAATGATGTAGATGAAGAAAGAATAGAAGGGTTAATTGAAAAAAGTTCAGGAAAGATATGCAGATGGATACTTGATATTGCCCATGAATGTGCAAAACCCAGTGATATACTTGATGAAAAGGACATGAATTATATAAATGAAATTATATCTAATTTGAATTTATCGGTGTCCATGCAGCAGGAACTTAAAAAATTATCCAAATCCTATAAAATTAGAAATGATAATTTACTGCTTGCGCTTGAACCTTTTACTCAAATTTACTGTAAAACCAAATATGAGAGGAAGATGTATTTTGAAAAATTGGTGCAACAGCTTGAGTTCATCTAGATTTTCCCATATTTATGTAGAAAACAGGATTTTTGAAGATGAGAATACAAAAGCCATACTTTCAAAATTAAAAAGTTCAAAGATAATAAGGGTAGGGCATTATAAAGATGTTTTTTGCAGGCACAATCAAAATTTTTTAGTACAAAAAAAGTCTCCTAAATTAATATTGGCACATGATGATGGAAATTTAATTTATAAAGGAGCCAAAGTTTGTGATGATTTTGGGAATAAGTATTTTTACTATACATCTTCTATAATCAATTGTCTGTATAATTGTGAATACTGTTATCTTCAAGGTATGTATTCTTCAGCAAATGCAGTTATATTCGTGAATATACAGGATGTTTTTTACCAGTTGAACTGTATCTTGAAAAAACATCCTGTATATATATGCATATCTTATGACACGGATATCATGGCTTTTGAGGGTATAACGGGATTTTTGAATAAGTGGCTGGAATTTGCCGAAAAAAAGAATGATTTAAAAATAGAAGTTAGAACCAAAAGTTCTAATTTTAAGAGTATAGAAGATGTTGCACCTCTGGACAATGTGGTACTTGCATGGACAATTTCACCAGATGAAATTGCCCGGAAATACGAAACAGGTGCTCCGGAGTTAAACTCAAGATTGAAATCAGCTAAAAGTGCCTTGGAGAAAGGGTGGAAGGTGAGAATATGTTTTGATCCCATATTGTATGTTGAAAATTGGGATAAATATTATAAAAAATGTATAGAAGAAACCTTTGAAATTATTCCAGTAGAGAAGGTACAGGATATCAGTATAGGAGTGTTCAGAATTTCAAAAAGCTATTTTAAAAATATGATAAGGTCAAATCCTGATTCCAGTTTGCTTTCCTATCCCTTTAAAACATTAGATGGGGTCTGCACTTATGATGAAGCGCATCACAGGAAAATGGTAGATTTTGTATACAATATAGTTTCCAATTACGTTACAAAGGATAAGATATTTATACAATGATCAGTATTATTAAAATGAAAGGAGCAGTTGCAAATGGAGTTTCATCTTTTATAAAAGCGATTTTCAGGGTATAATATAGATCAAGTTATTAAAAATAATTGAATAAAGGAGTAATTAAGGATGTCAAGAATTATCATATCAACAGGAAAATATGTACAGGGAAATGGAGAACTTAATAAAATAGCTGATTATGTTAAAGAGCTTGGTAATAGCTTTTTTATAATAGCCAGTGAAAATGGAATTAAGAGAACAAGAGAAAAAATAGAAGAGAGCTTTAAAGGAAAAGATTGTTCGTTACATTTTGAAGCTTTTAATGGAGAATGTTCTAAAAATGAAATAGACAGATTGCAAAAAAAACTAAAACAAAATAATAACAATGCTGTAATTGGTATAGGAGGAGGAAAAATATTTGATACTGCAAAGGCGGTTGCATATTATGCAGGTACTCCCGTTGTAATAGTTCCAACTATAGCTGCTACTGATGCACCATGCAGTGCACTTTCTGTAATATATACAGATGAAGGTGTGTTCAGTGAATATCTAGTACTTCCTAAAAATCCCGATATGGTACTTGTGGATTCATCAATAGTGGCAAAGGCTCCAGTAAGACTTCTTGTTTCAGGAATGGGAGATGCACTGGCAACTTATTTTGAGGCAAGGGCATGTGTTAGATCAGGAGCAGTTACTATGGCAGGAGGCAAAGCTACAAAGGCTGCTTTTGCACTTTCAAAATTATGCTATGATACACTTTTGGAAGATGGACTTAAAGCTAAGTTATCTGTTATAAACAAAGTGTCTACAAAGGCGTTGGAGAATATAATTGAAGCAAATACTTATTTAAGTGGAATTGGATTTGAAAGCAGTGGACTGGCAGCTGCACATGCTATTCATAATGGATTTACAGTAATTAAAGAGTGTCATGAATTATATCATGGAGAAAAAGTTGCTTTTGGAACTTTAGTTCAGTTGATTCTTGAAAACAGTCCTTCAGAAGAAATAGAGGAGGTCATAGATTTTTGTATTGAAGTAGGTCTTCCGATTACCCTAAGAGATCTTGGAATTAAGGAAATAAACAAGGATGACATAATGAAGGCCGCAGAAGTTTCCTGCGATAAAAATGATACAATGGGGAATATGCCCTTTAAGGTTACAAAAGAGGATGTGTATTCGGCAATACTTACTGCTGATGAACTGGGGAAAATGTATAAGCAGCTATAAAATAATTGCCAGTTTTTGATTTGAAATATGATCAAAAACTGGCAATTATTTATGGATTACATAAGCATTATAATTGTGTTTACCTGTTGTTGTAAATACACATTGACTATTACAGGGTATCTAAAGTCAGTTCAGTTATTATTTTTGCAAGTATACTTTCTGCTCCTTCATTTAAATTCACATGAGTTTTCATTATTCCATCATAACTACCATTGGTAAAGTTATCTACTAGAACTTTGTTTCTGGAGTTTTTCCCCAGGAACCATTCGTGGCAGATATGAGCCTTATCCAGATATTTTATATCCTTTAATATTTTATATGCTTCCGTATACATAATACATGTACCGCAGGCTTCTATAGGTTGTTCATCGAATTCAGAAGGAATTACATCTCCCTTTTTAAACCAGGTATTGCTGCCGATAGGTTTAAAATAGCCTTTTGAAAAGCAAAGTTTTTCTAAAAAGTTTAATGATTTAAGAGCTGTATCCAAATATTTTTTCATATTTAAAGTACTGCCGCTTTTTAATAAACTCCATGGAAGCAGGGAGTTGCCATAAGTTAAACTGTCCTCAAACCACTGCCAGGATCCGCTGGCATGAATTTCAAAATTATCTGTAAGACATTGGCATATATTCATCATTTGAGCTTTTGAAATATCAATTAAATCCTTCATAGTTGTCATTGATATACCATTGGTCTTTAAAATTTCAATACCATTTAGATATCTGTCTATGGGTTCCTTTGCCATAGTATCATTGTTTTTTTCCAAAAGAGCTTTATAAAAGAGATTTAATCCCAATAGGGAATAAGATTTTCCTCTTATATAAGTTAAGGATGGTACATTGGGAATTGCCCTATATATCATAGTTAAAACTGCAGATTTTATGGATTCCGGTACATCTTTTGATTTAAAGGTATATCCCAGTGCCCATAAACATCTCCCAAAACAATCTTCAGATCCTTCTTCTTCCGTAAAATTTCTATTGTAATCCATGAAGTTTTTAAAAGTTCCCTTATTATTTTGAGCATATAATAAAAAAGAAGTGTAGATAAATATCAATTTTAAATATTTTTTGCTTTTGAATTTTTCATATAGCATTACAGCTGCAATTAAAGCCCTTGAGTTGTCATCCGTGGTGTAACCGGAGTTTGGATCCGGAACTGAAAATACGCTGTGTTGAATAATACCCGTATCATCAGTCATTATAAAAATAGGTGTTGAATGTTCTTCCTGAAAAATGTGCATATGCTCTACACCACCTGCTTTGCGATCTTATTAGCTTTGATTATATTTAAAAATAAATTTTCATATTGTTTTGCAACGTAAGGCCATTTCATCTTTCTACCCAGTTCAAACATGTTTTTCTCCATGTTTTTTCTGGCTATTGGATTGTCAAGCAAATATGTTATGGCCTGTGCCAGAGAAGTTGAATCTTTAAACTTTGCAAGCATTCCCCTATTGTCCTTTAACATTTCCTCTGCATATCTGTAAGGTGTGGACACTATTACCTTTCCATACCCAGCAGCATAAGCTAATGTACCACTTACTGCCTGTTCACTTGCAAGATAAGGTGTCATATATATATCAGACAAGGTTAAATACTGTACTATTTCTTTTTTGGTAAGATATTTGTTTACAAATTTCACATTATCTTTTATATTTAATTTTGACACTAAATCTTGTAAATTATTTCTATAACTTTCTCCTTCTGTTCTTTTTATACAAGGATGAGTTTGACCGAGTATTAGATAGAGCACTTCAGGGTGAGTTTTTACAACCTGGCTTATAGCTTCTATACTATATTCTATACCTTTCCCAGAGCTTAAAAGACCAAAAGTACTTATTACGCTTCTGTTTTCATAACCCAATTTTTCCTTTAAAAGTTCTTTTCCCTCTACAATAATATCTGGCACTCCATGAGGTATCACTATGATTTTATTTTCAGGTATATTGTATACCTGATTTAAAATTTTTATAGAATTTTCTCCCATGGTAATAATTTTTTTGCTTTTGCTGCCTAATATTTTTAATATATCCCTCTGCTTTTTGTTTGGTTTTGACAATATGGTATGAAAGGTTGCTATAAAAGGAATTTTTAAGCTGTTTATAAAATCCAATAGGTATTCTCCGCAGTCCCCGCCGTATATTCCATATTCATGTTCTATTACAACTAAATCCATATTGGAATTATTTATCAAGTTTGCAAGGTGGACATAAGCCTTCCTGTCAAATTGATCTAAAGTAGACCATATATCTTTTCCATATTTATAGTTTTCATCGTTGATGGCAGCTATTTTATAATTATTAGAAGGAAATTTATCTCCCAAATTTTTAACTAAATCAGCGGTAAATGTGGCTATTCCACATGCCCTGGGGGGATAAGTGCTTAAAAAGATTACATTTTTACTCAATGGTATCACCTCTTTAGTTTTTTATATAGCAAGTAGATTGTTATCATAATTATTTGAAACATAGGCTGTATTAAGCAGATTACAATATTTATCTATAGTGCAATTCGAGCCTATTACTGAGTTTGTTATATTCGCATTTTCATTTATTTTTACTCTATCCCAAAGTATACTTCTACTTATGTTACTCATTTGATTTATATGACAATTGTCCCCTATAACTGCATAAGGACCTATTTGAGCACCAGCTCCAATAATAGAATTGTTCCCTATAAACACCGGTCCTATTATTTTTGCATGGGGATTTATTTTTACATTGTTGTTTTTAAAAATTATGTTTTTTATATCCGAAAGATTATTAGCTTTTTTAAACTTATTGCATCGGCTGTGGAGTATATCTACATGTGCTTGTATATATTTCTTTAAGGTTCCGACGTCAATCCAGTAGTCATTGTATTCATAAGCTGCCATTTTATAATTTTTTTCAAGCAGTAGAGGGTAAACGTCTCTTTCTACAGAAACTATTTTGTTTTTAGGTATTTCCTTAAAAACATCTGGTTCGAACACGTAAACTCCGGCATTTATCCATTTCGAATTTGTTTCTCCCTCCTTAGGTTTTTCTTTAAAGGCATTTATATAGTTATTTTCATCAAATTCTATGACCCCATATTGAGAGGGATCTTTAACTTTTGTCATAGCTATGGAAACCGCGGCTCCCTTTTTTTTGTGATATTGCACCAAGTCTCTATAGGATATATCATCTACTATATCAGAATTCAAAACTATAAAAGTATCATCAAAAAATTTCTCGGAGTTTTTTATGGCACCCCCTGTGCCAAGAGGCATATCTTCAGAAACATAATCTATTTTTATCCCTAATTTTGAACCATTATCCAGATAATTTTCAATGTAATGCGATTTATAACAAGTACTTAGAACTACTTCAGTAACTCCGGCTTCTTTTAATTTTGCTATCACTCTTTCTATAAGCGGTTTTCCCATAATTGGAACCATGGGTTTTGGTAACTTATCTGTTAGAGGTCTTAATCTGGTACCTTTACCCCCAGCTAAAAGTAATGCTTTCATGTTGATTCCTCCCTTATGTTAATTAAATTTCTTATATTGAATAAACATTCTTATTTTAAAAAGAATGTTATTTGCCAAATAGGTCTAATTATTGTGTATATGCTAAATAGAAATTATATTATATTCATGAATATAATTTTTAAGGTAATATTTTATAACTATTGCTGAGCCCTATATAAAAAATAAAAGATCAGTTTGAGATATGAATTTGCAAATGTGAAATTAAGAATATTTTAAATTACCATGTATTATTAGCATTCACTGCCATGAATTGCTAATAAACCTATTGTAGTATAATATTATTATTATGTCAACATAATTCTCCCAATGAATTATATATAAAATTACTTTAATGTAATTAAAATCTAAAAAAATAATGTTATAATAGAATAGAAATCGGTATTATATGCGTATGACTAAATTATTAAATGGGGGATTTTTTATGAAAAAGAAAATGGGTATATTTATTATGGCACTAGTACTTATAATATCAACCTTGTTTGCGGTAGGATGTTCTAATAGCTCTAATAATACTGCATCCCAGACTAAAAAAGAAAAAATTAAAATTGCGGCTTTGAAAGGACCTACTGGAATGGGCATGGCAAAACTTATGGAGGATAAAGAGAACTACAGCATAACTTTGTACGATTCACCAGATCAGATAACATCCAAGCTTATAAATGGAGAATTGGACGGCGCAGCGGTGCCTTCAAATTTAGCATCAATTTTATATAATAAGACAAAGGGTTCAATTAAACTTGTGGGGATAAACACTTTAGGTGTTTTATACATTGTAGAAAATGGCAATGCAGTGAAAAGTATAGCTGATTTAAAGGGGAAAACCATTTATTCAAGTGATAAGGGAGCCACTCCGGAATTCATATTAAATTACATATTGAGAAAAAATGGTCTGGAACCTGGAAAAGATGTAATTATTGATTATAAAATGAATCACAGTGATCTGGCAGCAGCAGTAGCGGCTAAGAAAGTGGACTTAGCAGTACTGCCGGAACCTTTTGTAACTACAACTAAGATGAAAGACAGTAGTTTGCAGGTGCCTATAGATTTAACCAAGGAATGGGATAAAGCTTCCAATGGACAAAGTAAGCTGGCTATGGGAACTATCGTATTTAGAAAGTCTTTTATAGATAAAAGGGGAAAAGATTTAGATAACTTTTTAAATAAATACAAGGAATCCGTGAATTTTGTAAATTCAAAGAAGACAGAGGCTGGAAAACTAATGGAAAAAGATGGCATAATTCCGAAGGCTAAAGTGGCAGAGATGGCCATACCAAACAGTAATATAGTATTTATAAGTGCAAAAGATGGAAAACAAATTCTTCAAAAATTTTATGAAGTTTTATATGAAAGTGATCCAAAATCTGTTGGGGGAAAGATACCGGATGAGAATTTCTATTACAGTGGAACCAAAGGTAATTAAAAAATTATTTATATTAATATTCTGGTTGTCTATATGGGAGTTTTGCTCCATTTTTATAAATAATTCACTTCTTTTACCATCACCTTTTGAGGTAATAAAAACACTATTTGTTTTAATGAAAGAAGCTTATTTTTGGAAAAGTGTTTTTAGCAGCATAATAAGGGTAATTTCAGGAATTTTGATATCTGTAATTGTAGGCATTGTGCTTGGTGTAGCTGCAGGTCTCAACAAATTTATAGAAGAAATTCTAGATCCTCTTATAATTACAATGAAGGCAACTCCTGTTATGTCCATAATTATTATAGCTTTAATTTGGTTTACTTCATCTTATGTGGTTATTTTTACAGCTGTCCTAATATGTTTTCCAATAGTATACACAAATGTAATTCAGGGAATAAAGTCTGTGGATGAAAAGTTAATTCAGATGGCAAATGTATATAAGGTTAAAAAAAAATATTTATTAAAAGATATATATCTTCCAAGCATAAAAAATTATATTGTGTCAGGTATACTCATGTGCCTTGGAATTGGCTGGAAGGTTTCAGTTGCGTCAGAAGTATTGAGTACACCTAATTACTCCATAGGATTAAATCTTTTAAATTCTAAAACAACTCTTGAAACTCAGGAGCTGTTTGCATGGACTATTGTAGTTGTAATACTGAGTTTTATGTTTGAAAAGATATTTAAACATTATTTAGATGTAAAAAAGTAATTTCTAATATGAAAATTTAAATTGCGTAAGTATAGAGGAAGGTAGCTTGCATGGAAAATGATGATAAATATGAAGTTATGATTAGAAATTTAAATAAGTCCTATGGGGGAGTGCCTGTATTTACAAATTTAAATGTGAACTTTCTAAAAAACAAAATCACAGTGGTACTTGGACCCTCAGGTTGTGGCAAAACCACTCTTTTAAATATTATAAGTGGAATTGAAAAAGATTATAGTGGACAGGTGGATTTGGAGAGCAGCAGGCTATCTTACATTTTTCAGGAAGATAGATTGATTTCACATCTTACAGTGTACGAAAATGTGGCCTTTGTATTGAAGTCAATAATGAGTAAAATTGAGGTGAATTTAACTGTAAATAAATTTTTAAGCATGGTGGAATTGTCAAATTGCAAGAGTAAATTTCCAAGAGAATTAAGCGGTGGTATGAAGAGAAGAGTTGCACTTGCCAGGGCCTTTGCCTACAAAAGTGATTTGCTTTTAATGGATGAACCTTTTAAAGGCCTGGATGATAGATTAAAAGGTGACATAATAAAGAAATTTTTATCACTTTATAGGGAAAATAAAAGAACAATTATACTGGTAACTCATGATAAAGAAGAAGCAAGTGAGCTAGGTCATATAGTTTATTCGCTGGAGTGAAATGCAATAGAAATATTGATTAATTTCAATTATTGTAGTAATATAATTGGTGTTTATGTAATATATAAAATTAAATACTTTTATATATCCCGGGGGGGCTGGTGCTACCGGCTGAGAGTAAGGATTAAATCCTTAGACCCTATTTATACCTGATCTGGTTAATGCCAGCGTAGGAAGAGGCCACATGTAATTTAGCGAGTAAAGGTACAAACCTCTTCAGAAGGTTGTACCTTTTTTTATGAAAATAATTGTGAATTGAAAAAGGGGGATTATATGAAGACATCTATAAAATTGTATGACAGTGTAAAGGACATATGGGATTCTTATTATCAGCATCCTTTCATAAAAGGGATAGCAGATGGAAGTTTGGAGATAGATAAATTTAAATTCTATATGATTCAAGATTATATATATCTTTTGGATTATGTAAAAATATATGCTCTTGGAGTGGTTAAATCCAATGAGGAGAGTACGATGAGGGGCTTTTCCAAAATGGTGGATAATATATTAAATGGGGAAATGAATATACATAGGACTTATATGAAGAGACTTGGCATTGGGAAAAAGGATATAGAGAATACCAGAGCTTCCATTGAAAATATTTCATATACAAATTATATGTTGTCAGTGTCTCAGATGGGTGATTTAATGGATTTGACTACTTCACTTCTAGCTTGTATGTGGAGTTATTACTTAATTGGAAAAAAACTGAGCAAAATAGATGGTGCCGCCCAGCATGAATTTTATGGACAGTGGATAAATGGATATGCATCAGAGGATTATGAAAGGGAAACCGAGTGGATAATTGATCTGCTTGATCATCTAACTGAGGACATATCGGAGAAGAAATTTAAAAAATTAAAGGAAATTTTTATAAATACCAGTGAATATGAGAGAATGTTTTGGAACATGGCATATAAAAAGGGGATGTAATCGTGCTGGAATTTAAAAATATAAGTTTTAAATATGATGAAGATCCTGATTTCATAATAAAAAATTTGAGCTTTACTGTGAATAAAGGTGAATTTATAAGTATAGTAGGTCCCAGCGGATGTGGCAAAAGCACTGTGTTCAGACTTATTTGCAAATTGGAAAGGCCTTTTGAGGGAGATATATTTTTAAAAAATAGAAATATTAATGCTTTGAAAAAAGGATACATAGGATATATGCCTCAAAATGACCTTTTAATACCCTGGAGAACTATACTTCAAAATTCTTCACTGCCTCTTGAAATCAAAGGTGAGGATTTAAAAAAAGCAAGGTATGAAGCTGAAAAAATACTTAAGGCCTTTGGACTTGAAAAATACAAGAATAAATACCCGAAGGATTTATCAGGAGGCATGCGTCAGAGGGTTTCTTTTACAAGAACTCTTCTTACAGGAGCGGATATGCTTCTTTTAGATGAACCTTTTAGTGCGCTGGATGCAATAACAAGACTTTCCATGCAGGAGTGGCTTTTAGATAAATGGTCAAATTTAAATAAAACGGTGTTGTTCATAACACATGATGTAGAAGAAGCCCTCTTTTTATCAACAAAGATATTTATAACAGATGGAAGTCCCATAAGAAAATTTAAAGAAATAAAAGTGGATTTAAGTTATCCCAGGACAAGAGGTATGCTTGATAGCCCTGATATGTTAGAAATAAAGGGAGAGCTTATAAGTGAATTGAAAAAGGGGGTAAGGTTGTGAAAAAATACAGATCATCCATAATAATATGCCTGTTATTTTTTGCAGCCTGGGAGGGAATTGCCAGATATATAGATGCCATGTATATACTTCCCTCTCCTACGGCAATTGTAAAAAAAATATGGGAACTGAAAGACATTCTATTTTTGGTTCACCTTCCGGCAACTCTTCTTGTAACTTTTGAGGGACTTGGAATATCCATAATATTTGGAGTGCTCCTTGCTGCTGCCATGAATATTAGTGAAAAGGTGCAGAGAGCTCTTTATCCAATTGTAATTGTAACTCAGACAGTGCCCATAACTGCACTTGCACCTATATTTGTGCTGTGGTTTGGATATGGAATATGGAGTAAAGTACTGGTAACCATACTCATAACTTTTTTCCCCATAACAATAAATGTATATGATGGGCTTCGTTCAACAAGAAGGGATATGGAGGAACTTCTATTTACATATGGTGCCAGTAAAAAGGATATATTTATAAAATTGAAGTTCTCAGCAGCACTTCCTTATTTTTTTTCTGCTCTTAAGATAGCAGTCCCGCTAAGTGTGGTAGGTGCAGCTATAAGTGAATGGCTGGGAGCACAGGCTGGTCTTGGATATTTCAGCAAGAGAATGATGACACAACTGGATGGTGCCGGAGTTTTTGCCCCTATTGTAATATTGTCTGCAGTTGCACTGGTTATGGTTAAAATTATAAGTGTGCTTGAAAATAAAATAGTAAAAGGGAGGAATGAAGTGTGAAAAAAATAAAAATTTTAGCTTTTATGATATCAGTTTTAATGCTGGTTGGTTTAACGGGATGCGGCAGTAAATCATCCCAAAGCGATAATGGCAAATTGGAGAATGTGGATTTGGTGCTTGACTGGTATCCAAATGCCATACATACTTTTATATATGCAGCTATTGAAAAGGGATATTTTAAGGAAGAAGGGCTTAAGGTAAATATCAAATTTCCATCAGATCCTACAGACCCGCTGACTCTTCCAGCTGCAGGAAAAGCAACGCTTGGAATCTATTATCAGCCGGATCTTGTAATCGCAAGGGCTAACCAGGGAGTACCCGTAAAATCAGTTGGGGCAATAGTGCATACTCCACTTAATGTCATAATAGCTTTGAAGGGAAATAATATAAATTCTCCAAAAGATCTTCAGGGAAAGACTGTAGGTTATTCGGGAAATCCATTGAATACAGAATATGTAAAGACCATGGTTAAAAAGGATGGGGGAAATCCGGACACTGTTAAAATGGTGGATGTAGGATTTGATCTTTTATCATCCATGGTAACTAAAAAGGTGGATGCAACTACGGGAGGCCTTATAAATCATGAGGTTTTAATGATGCAAAATGAAAATCATCCTGTAAATTATTTTGATCCTTCAAAATATGGAGTGCCAAATTATTATGAAGAAGTATTTGTAACCAGTGATAAAACTCTCAAGGAAAAACCCGAAACCATCAAAAAATTTATGAAAGCCGCCCAGAAGGGATTTGAATATACAAAAAATAATCCAGATAAATCATTGAAGATACTCATGGACAATCAACAGAAAGGCAGTTTCCCACTTAAAGAAGCTGTTGAGGAAAAGAGCCTCAGTATACTTTTACCTAAAATGGAATCAAAAGATGAGCCTTTTTTAAGTCAGGATAAAAGAGTATGGCAGAACAATATAGATTGGTTAAAAAAACAGGGACTTCTAAAAAAGGATGTAAATGCGGAAGATTTTTATGTGAATGTTCTAGATTATAATAAATAGTCATTGTGAACTGTGCTGTGATAAAGCTGTACTTAAAGATCAGGATATATAAGTATTTATCCACAACTTTGAAGAAACTGAGAGTGCAGCTTTGAATAAAAAATAGAGAGATTAAATTCTCTCTATAAAAATTTAAACTAGATTATTTGCCATATTTATTAAGCAACTTTTCCAATTCCTGTGCTTCCAATGCAGATCCCTTTGCAAATTGTTTAAATTTTTCATTGATTTCTTTATTATCTATTTTCTTTGAGTACTCTTGAAAGTCTCTTACATTTTCCTGTACATCAAGAAGCTTATTTTTTATCATATCTTCTGTTGTTAAATCCATCTCATTCCCACCTTTCCATTAATATATTTTGTAAGAATTAATGATTTTATTCATATTTAGCTTAATAAAATTGAGTCTGTATTTCATGTTATTGAATATATTCTGTATTATTTAATAACTATTATTGAATTATACACATCAATGTGATATTATAAATTTGAAAGGTAAATGTTACAAGGAGATGGTTTTTATGAGTAAGGTAGACATATTTACAACTAGCACCTGTCAGTACTGCCACAGTGCAAAAGAGTTTTTTACAAAAAACAATATAGATTTTACAGAGCATAATATCACTACAGATGCCGATGCGAGAAAGGAACTAATGAAAAAAGGATATAGATCAGTTCCCGTCATAGTTATAGATGGTGAATATCTTGTGGGATTTAATGAATCAAAAGTAGAAAGCCTTTTGAATATTTGATGATAAAATTTATTATAAAGTCAGAAAAGGGATGCAGGGATAAAAATTATTTTATCCCTGCATCCCTTTTCACATATAATGAACAAGGTTCTCTTAAATTAATTAAGCTGTACCAAATCCCTTGCCGTAGGCTTCATAAGAATTCTGTATTAAAACCAGGGCATTTATATCAACTTCTTTTACTAATTTTTTTAGTTTTACCAGCTCCGTATTTGTCACAAGACACATTAATATGTCACGTTTGTCATCTGTATATCCGCCTCTTGCCTCAATTTTGGTAGTTCCACCGTGTAATTTGGTTAAGATCAGATCATTGATTTCCTCAATTCTATCGGAAATTATGAATACTGACTTGGAATCGGTAAAGCCCTTAATATATATATCTACAACTCTTCCAATCAAATATACCGTTACTATGCCGTAGAGAGCTTTTTCTATACCAAAAACAAAACAGGTAAGCATTACTATGGACAGATCTATACTCATCATTAGTTTCCCCACAGGTTTATGTGTGTATTTGGATATGATTTTAGCAATGGTATCTGTGCCGCCTACAGAGGATTGTCTGCTTAAAAGCATCCCTAAAGCAATACCGGTGAGTACACCGCCTAACAAGGAGGATAAGAGGATATCGTTGGTAAAAGGAGCAATATTACTAGTCAATTCTACAAATACTGGAACGAGAAAAACACCTAATGCTGTATTCAACACAAACCTTTTACCCAGTGTCAATAATCCCAGAATAAAAATGGGCACATTAAAAATGCCTATTAATATTGACCTTTTTATGTGAAGTACGGATTCCAGTACAATGGCTAGTCCAGAAACCCCGCCTGGCACAATTTTATGTGGTGCAAGAAAAACGTTCAAAGCAAAAGAAAATAAAAATAATCCCAATAAAATTACAATTAAATCACATAAATTTTTTTTCATTCCACTTCCCTCCTATTTTTAAAAAGATAAGCACTATAAAAGCCCTCCGTCCCTTTGGGATGAAAGACTTTGCTCACATGGCAGATTTTTTGTTTAATAATAATGAATTAATACCATTATGAGTACAAATACATTTCATAATTAAAATTACCATCTGATTAAATAAATTGCCAATTATTATTTACAATACTCATTATAATGAATTAAAGTATATATATCAAGATAATATTTATTAACTTATATAATATTTTTATATAAGTATTTTACGCAGATATTTTAAAATAAGTGACAATTTTAAAACCACAATTTTATATGCTATAATTTGTATAGAATATATAAAATATAGAGGTGAAGTCATTGATTAACAGCGCCTTAAAGGTTTTACGCAAATACTATGGATATGAAAATTTTAGAGGAGATCAAAATAACGTAATTGAAAGTATATTAAGTGGCAGAGATACCATGGCTATAATGCCGACAGGAGGGGGGAAGTCCATATGTTATCAGATACCAGCCCTACTTTTTAAAGGTATAACTATTGTCATATCCCCCCTGATTTCTCTTATGAAGGATCAGGTGGATAGTATAAAAGATTTGGGCATAGGAGCTGCTTATATAAATAGTTCTATTTCTCAAAGTGAAATTTTAAATATATGCTCGGATCTAAAAAATGGAGATATAAAAATACTGTATGTGGCACCTGAAAGACTGGAATCCACTGATTTTTGCCATCTTATTAAAAGTATGCAGGTTTCTCAGGTGGCAGTGGATGAAGCTCATTGCGTTTCACAGTGGGGACACGATTTTAGAGTGAGTTATACATATATTTGGAAATTTATAGACGATTTTTCCAAAAGACCTGTAGTTACTGCATTTACAGCTACTGCTACTGAAGAAGTGAGAGTGGATATTGTAAATCAAATAAAATTAAATAATCCTGCTGTTTTTATATCCGGGTTTGATAGAAAAAATTTAAAAATAAGTTGTCTGAAGGTTGGAAATAGATTTCAGCATATGTTGAACTACATTAAGACCAATGGGGAACAGTCAGGTATAATATATGCAGCTACTAGAAAAGAAGTGGATAGTTTATATGAAAAACTCAAGGCAAATAATATATCTGCAGGGAGATATCATGCTGGACTATCCAGCGTGGACAGGGAAAAAAATCAAGAGGACTTCGTATATGACAGAATAAACGTAATAGTTGCCACTAATGCTTTTGGAATGGGTATTGATAAATCAAATGTAAGATTTGTAATTCACTATAATATACCAAAGAATATAGAAAGTTATTATCAGGAAATAGGCAGAGCAGGGCGTGATGGGGAAACAAGCGAATGTATACTCATGTTTGCACCTCAGGACATAATTACCCAAAAATATTTAATAGAGACAAGTATACAATCTCCGGAAAGAAGAATAAACGAATATAAAAAACTTCAGTATATGGTGGATTTCGTTCACTACAATGGCTGTTTGAGAAAATATATATTAAATTATTTCGGGGAACATGTGGATTATGAAGAGTGTGGGAATTGCAGCAACTGTATAAGAAAGGGAGAATATGTAGATAAGACCGTAGATTCCCAGAAGGTACTTTCATGCATTTATAGGATGAAAAGAGAATTTGGCGTTAATATGATAGTAGATGTTCTAAGGGGGTCTTCACAAAAAAAGGTGCTTCAATACGGATTTGACAAGATATCTACCTATGGCATAATGAAAAATTACTCAAAAAGTCAGCTTTCTAATTTTATAAATACACTTATAGCTCAGGGTTATATCTCCTTAAAAGAAGGGGAGTATCCTATGGTAATATTAAACTCTCAGTCTGTAAAAATATTAAAGGGAGAAGAAAAGGTGGTTTTGAAAGAGCCAGCTAAAGCAGAAAAAATAATTACCAACAGTGATTTATTTGAAATATTGAGAAGCTGCAGAAGAGAAATAGCTGATGAAGAATCAATTCCTCCATATCTGATATTTGCAGACACTACTTTAAGGGAGCTTAGCAGCAGATATCCAGTAACTTCTGAGCAGATGCTTGATATATCTGGAGTTGGAGAACTAAAACTTAAAAAGTATGGAAATAGATTTTTAAAAATCATAAGAGAATATGTAGAAAAAAATAAAATACAACCCAGCTGGTTTTTTAAAGGGGATCTGCAAAAAAATCATGAGGGAAAAAGTAATAAGTTGAAAACCTTTGAAATAACCATAAATATGATCAAGGATAATATGAGCATAGAGGAAATTTCAAGGAAGAGAGAGCTTACTGTATCTACAGTAGTATCTCATATTACAAAATATCTGGAAGAGGGAGAAAAATTTAATTTAAATGTAAAATTTGACAATTTGTTTACAATAGATGAAGAAAATAAGGTTTTAAAAGTTATAGAAAAATTGGGCTTGTCTAAATTGAAACCTATTAAAGAGTCTCTTCCAGATAATATAAGCTATGATAAGATAAAAGCAATCATACTTAAAGATTGTATTCTGGACAATTAAAATTATATCATTAAATTGAAATTAAATTATCAATAGTATTTACCACATTGTTCAATATAGTAAATAACTATTTTTCAAATTATAGAATGGGGTGATAATATGAAATTTGTGACTTATGTTTATGAAAAAAAAGAGAATATAGGGATTTTAAAGGAAGGTGGTATTTTAAATATCAGAGACGTGTTTAAAGGTATTGAAGAAAAAAATCCACCTGAGACCATGCAGGAGTTTATAGAGTATTTGGATGATAATAAGTTAAATAAGATACAGTATTTTTTAAACAATAAAAATATTGTATCTATTCCACTGGATTCAGTTAGATTAAAAGCTCCAATACCTTATCCGAGGAGAAATGTATTTTGTCTTGGGAAAAATTACGTAGAACATGCCAGGGAAATAAAAATAACTAGAATATCAGGAAATGGGATTCCAAGCAAACCTATATATTTTACCAAAGTGGCAGCACCTGCCGTGGGGACTGGAGATAATATTGAATTTTCTCCTGAAGTTACAAAACAAGTGGACTATGAGGCTGAACTTGCAGTTATAATAGGAAAAGATGGTGCAGACATAAAAGCAGAAGAGGTGGAAGATCATATTTTTGGATATACTATAATAAATGATGTGTCGGCTAGAGATCTCCAGGGAAAGCATATTCAGTGGTTTAAGGGAAAAAGTCTAGATACTTTTTGTCCAATGGGACCCTGTATAGTACATAAAAATGAAATACCTTTTCCAGTTAATTTAGATATTAAATGTATGGTAAATGGAGAAATCAGGCAAAATTCCAATACTAAAAACTTAATTTTTGATATACCTTACATAATAAGTGATTTATCCAGGGGATTGACTTTAAAAGCAGGTGATATTATATCCACAGGTACTCCCAGTGGCGTGGGAATGGGGTTTGATCCTATTAAGGTATTAAAAAACGGAGATACGGTAGAATGTTATATTGAAAAAATAGGGAGTCTTATAAATAATGTAGTGGAAACTGCATAGAATTTAAAAAATATAATAATTTGTTGAGTTAAAAGATATAGATTAGGTTGTATTTTTGTAAAATTTCACAGGTTAAAGTATAATGTAGTAAAGTTTAAATTATGAAGTTATTTGGAGGTTTATTATGAAATCACTATTCGATACAACCTATATAAATAATTTGAAATTAAAAAATAGATTTATAAGATCTGCCACTTGGGAGAATATGGCCTCGCAAGATGGACATATTACTCCTGAGTTACTTCAGCTTTATAAGAATCTGGCTTCAGGAGGAGTGGCACTTATAATAACTGGATGCACTGATATATTTGAGGATGAAAAGCCAAGACGTAATATGTTGTCAATATATGATGATTCCTTTATAAAGGAATATAAAAAATTAACGGATATGGTTCATGAGAATCATTCTGGTATAGTTATGCAAATTGCTCAGAGGGATGGATATGCAAGTCCAGAGGGACAGGTGGATACTTCTGAATTTTCAGATAAAATCTCAAAAGAATATATGGAAGATATAGCAAATGCTTTTGCAAATGCTGCTTATAGGGCTAAACAATGTGATTTCGACGGAGTGGAAATTCATGGAGCTGACGGATGCTTCCTTAGTAAAACTGTAAGTACCATATATAATACTAGAACTGATGATTATGGAGGCAGCGTTGAAAATAGAGCTAAGTTTATATTTGAAGTATACAATAAAATACGCAGCAAGGTGGGAAAGAGCTTTAACGTATTTATAAAGATAAACTCCTCGGAGGTGGAAGAAAAAAAGGTAGCTTTTGATGATTGGAATTATCTGTGCAGACTATTGGATAAGGCTGGTATAAATGCTATAGAGATTAGCGGAAATATTAAAGACTTCAAGGATAAAGGGAGCTCAGAGGCCTTATTTAAAAAATATGCACAAAAAGTAGCAGAGAAAGTAAAATGTCCTGTGATCCTAGTTGGATTAAATAGAAGTGTATTTAATATGAATGATATACTGAATAATACACCCATAGAGTATTTTTCCATGTCAAGGCCTTTTATATGCGAGCCCGATCTTATAAATAAATGGCTTAGTGGTTCTACTACTAAATCCAGCTGTATTTCCTGCAGTAGATGTATGACCGATAAGGGAATTAGGTGCATATATCATATATAAAATATAACTAAATTTTATTAATTAGAAAACCTTCAATAGTTGTTAATATTGGAGGTTTTTTTATGACATGATTTATTCTATGAGGTGAATAAATTTGGGAAAATATCTGAAAGCATATTGCATTATTATTAATATATATGTATAATTATAAAATATATCAAAGTGTTATTTTAATACATTATATTGGATTATTATAAATTAGGGGGACGATAATGAAAAAGACAATGGCAATCATAATTACAATTATTTTCAGTGTAGTATTATTCACAGCTTGTGGGCAAACTACTAAAAGCAATGCAAATTCAAATTTGCTGGATAAAATAAAAAAATCAGGTAAAATCACTATAGGGACTGAAGAAGGATATCCACCTATGGAATTTAGGGATGGTAATGGTAAATTAGTAGGATTTGATGTGGATTTTTCCAATGAGGTGGCAAAAAGATTGGGAGTGAAAGCAGATTTTTTAGTTATGGATTTTAATGGACTTATATTGGCACTTGATTCAAATAAGTTTGATGCAGCTATTGCATCTATAAGTATAACAGATGAAAGGAAAAAAAATACTGACTTTTCTACACCTTATATAAATGGAGGACAGATTATTGCAGTGAAAAGTGGAAGAGAAGACATAAAAGGAGTAGATGATTTAAAGGGAAAGGTTATAGCTTGTGAGTTAGGTACTACTGGGGAAAAAGTGGCAAATGGGATAAAAGGTGTCAAGGAATCCAAAAAATACGATAAGATAACGGAAGCTTTCCAGGATATGTCCATAGGCAGGGTGGATGCCGCTATAATGGATGAACAGGTAGGCGGATATTATATACAAAAGAAAAAAGGTGAATTTAAAATAGTACCAGGTGCCTTGAGCAAAGAACCTATGGGAGTAGCCTATAGAAAAGGTGATGATTCGCTGAAAAAGGAAGTTAACAAGATCATTGGAGATATGAAAAAGGATGGAACGCTTTCAAAACTTTCAGTAAAGTGGTTTGGCTTTGATGTTTATAAAGAGTGATTTTAAGGAGGAGATATTTATGGTTGATTTAAAAGGAAAAAGTTTTTTAACATTAAAAGACTTTTCACAAGAAGAGATAAAATACCTGCTGGAACTTTCAAAAAAACTGAAGAAAGAGAAATATAGCGGCGAGGAAAAAAAGAGACTGCAGGGAAAAAATATTGCATTGATATTTGAGAAGGACTCTTTGAGAACAAGATGCTCATTTCAGGTGGGTGCTTATGACGAAGGTGCTACGGTGACTTATATAGGTCCTACAGGAAGCCATATGGGCAAAAAAGAATCAGTAAAAGACACCGCTAGGGTAATGGGAAGAATGTTTGATGGGGTGGAATACAGAGGATTTTCACAAAAAAACATGGAGATATTTGCAGAGTATTCAAAAGTACCTTTATGGAATGGACTTTCAGATGAAGATCATCCTACTCAGGTCTTAGCAGATTTCTTAACTGTGGAAGAGCATGTGAATAAACCTCTGAAAGATGTGAATTTTATTTACCTTGGTGATGGAAGAAATAATATGGCAAATGCCCTTATGATAGGGGCGGCAAAAATGGGAATGAATTTCAAGATTGTAGCTCCTGAGGAATTGTTCCCTGAGGATGAATTAGTGGGGGAATGTAAAGAAATATCAGAACAAAATGGAGGAACTATTACAATAAGTGATGATATATACGGCAGTGTAAAAGGGGCAGATGTTTTATATACTGACGTATGGCTTTCTATGGGCGAGGACAAAAGTCTATGGAAAAAGAGAATTGAGACTTTAATGCCATATCAGATAAATAGCAAGCTTATTGAAGCCTGTAAAAATAAAAATGTGAAATTCATGCATTGTCTTCCAGCCTTTCACAATAGAGAGACGGATACTTCGGAAGATATATACAAGAAATTTGGATATGAAGCTCTGGAAGTGACGGAAGATGTATTTGAAAGTCAGCATTCCATAGTATTTGATGAAGCAGAAAACAGATTGCACACTATAAAGGCGGTTATGGTAGCAACTCTATGCAGTAATATTTAGAAAGAGGGAATATTATGAATTCCATATTGTATTTAGAAGATGGAACTGTATTTATGGGAAAAGCCATAGGAAAACGGGGAATAACTACAGGAGAGCTGGTTTTTAACACTTCAATGACGGGGTATCAGGAAATACTTACAGACCCATCCTATAGAGGACAGATAATAACTATGTGCTATCCCTATATAGGAAATTATGGTATCAATTATAATTTTAGCCAGTCTAATGAAATACAGGCTAAAGGTATTGTAATTAAAAATATGTATAATAATACATCACACTATTTAAGTGAAAATAGTTTTGAAAATTTTTTGAAAGAAAATAAAATTGTAGGTATAAGTGGTATAGATACGAGAAGTATAACCAAGAAAATAAGATCTGCAGGAACTATGAAATGTGTGATATGCGATGAAAACAAGTCCATAAATGAAATAAAAGACATTTTAAATTCCCATGAAGATAAAAATCTGGTAGCACAGGTGAGTACAAAATCCATAGTGCATATTGAGGGCAGTGGACCTAAAGTGGCATTTTTGGATTTTGGAACTAAAAATAACATTATTGAAAATTTAAAGATTAGAAATTGTGATATAACAATATTCCCATATAATTCTTCTTATGAAACCATAATGAATATAAATCCGGATGGTATACTCCTGAGTAACGGCCCGGGAGATCCTAAAGATTTGGGAAGCATTATGAATAACGTAAAAAAATTAATAGGAACAGTACCTATATTTGGCATATGTCTTGGACATCAACTTTTATCATTGGCTTTTGGTGGAGATACTTATAAAATGAAATTCGGGCACAGGGGTGGAAATCACGGCGTATATGATATAACTTTAGATAGAGCCTTTATAACCTCTCAAAATCATGGATATGCAGTTAAAAGGGAGAGCTTAAATGAGAATGATATTGAAATAACCCATGTTAATTTAAATGACAACACTGTAGAGGGAATAAGGCACAAAAAACTGCCTGTATTTTCAGTGCAATTTCATCCGGAAGCATCTCCAGGACCTACCGATTCAGAATATTTATTTGATAAATTTTTGCAATTGATGACTTTAGTATAAATAACAAGGAGAAGTGATATAATGCCGTTAAGAAAAAACTTGAAAAAAGTTTTGATAATAGGATCAGGCCCTATAATAATAGGTCAGGCTGCAGAATTTGACTACTCGGGTACACAGGCTTGTGAGTCCATAAAAAAGGAAGGTATAGAAACTGTACTTGTAAACAGTAATCCTGCTACTATAATGACTGATAAAAATATTGCGGACAAGACTTATATAGAACCTCTAACTGTTGAATCTCTTGAGGCAATAATAAAAAGAGAAAGGCCGGATGGTGTTCTAGCTGGGTTCGGAGGTCAAACTGCTTTAAATCTTGCAATGGAATTGAACAAGCTTGGAATATTTGTAAAATACGGAGTGGAACTTCTTGGAATAAAGACAGAGTCCATAAAAAATGCCGAGGATAGAGAAAGTTTTAAAAAATTAATGGAAGAAATAAATGAACCTATAGCAGTAGGTGATATTGCAACAAACTTAGAGGAATGTAAAAATTTCTTAAATAAAGTGAGCCTTCCAGTTATAATAAGGCCAGCTTATACTTTAGGTGGAACTGGCGGAGGAATTGCAACAACTTATGAAGAGTATATTGAAATATGTGAAAATGGATTGGAAGAAAGCCCTATAAATCAGATACTTTTAGAGCAAAGCCTGGCTGGCTGGAAAGAATTAGAATATGAGATCATGAGGGATAAAAAGGATAATTGCATGGTAGTTTGCAACATGGAAAACATAGATCCTGTTGGAATACATACTGGAGACAGTATAGTTGTAGCTCCATCACAGACCCTCAATGACAGAGAATATCAGATGCTCAGAAGATCCGCTGTAAAAATAATAAGAACTTTGAAAATAGAAGGTGGGTGCAATATCCAATTTGCACTGGATCCTATCAGTAACAGATATATGGTAATAGAAGTAAACCCTAGAGTGAGCAGATCTAGTGCTCTTGCTTCCAAAGCAGCAGGATATCCTATAGCCAAAATTGCAGCTAAAATTGCGATTGGATATACGCTGGATGAACTTAAAAATTATGTTACTGGAAATTCCAGTGCATTGTTTGAACCCGCTCTGGATTATTGTGTAGTTAAAATGCCAAAATGGCCCTTTGACAAATTTAAAACTGCAAATAGGACTTTAAAAACTCAGATGAAGGCCACTGGAGAAGTAATGGCAATAGATAGAAGCTTCGAGAGTGCTCTTTTAAAAGCAGTCATAAGTCTTGAGGGCAAAATAATAGGACTTAAATTGGACAATCTTGAAGGTATGAATGTAGATGAAATAATTGAAAAATTGAATGAACAGGATGATGAAAGAATTTTTGCCGTAGCGGAAGGTCTTAGAAAGGGTATCAGC
Organism: Clostridium moutaii; assembly: GCF_041205085.1. Taxonomy (NCBI): domain Bacteria; kingdom Bacillati; phylum Bacillota; class Clostridia; order Eubacteriales; family Clostridiaceae; genus Clostridium; species Clostridium moutaii. Next base: position 63,327 of record NZ_JBGEWD010000009.1, on the reverse strand, counting down.
ATAGAAAGGCTTCATGATATAACGAAAATAGATGAATGGTTTCTAAGTGGGATAAAAAATATAATTGATATGGAAAATGAACTTACAGAAAGTGTACCCAATGTGGAGACAATTCAAAAAGCAGAAATCATGGGATTTACAGACGAGTATATCTGCAAATTAATAGGAATGAAGCTTGAAGATTTGAAAAAGCTAAGAGAAGTGAACAATATAAAATCTGTTTATAAAATGGTTGATACCTGCAGTGGTGAATTTGAAGCAAAAACATCTTATTATTATTCTTGTTATGATTTAGAAAGTGACAATATTATTACAAGTAACAAAAAGATACTTGTAATAGGATCGGGTCCTATTAGAATAGGACAGGGAATAGAATTTGACTACTGTTGTGTAAATGGTGTATGGGCAATAAAAAAGGCAGGATATGAGGCCATTATAATAAATAACAATCCTGAAACTGTAAGTACTGATTTTGATATTTCAGATAAACTGTATTTTGATCCGCTTTATATAGATGATGTCATGAATGTTATAAACGAAGAAAAGGTATATGGAGTTATAGTTCAATTTGGAGGTCAAACTGCCTTGAATTTATCACAAAAACTAAATGATAGAGGGGTAAATTTACTTGGAACTTCTTTTGAATCCATAGATTTAGCAGAGGATAGGGAAAAATTCAGGGTACTTCTTAAAGAACTTGATATAAATTCCCCCATAGGAGGATCTGTAACCAGCATGGAAGAAGCGGATGTACTTGTAGATGAGATAGGTTATCCTGTTATTGTGAGGCCTTCCTATGTTATAGGCGGCAGGGCAATGAAAATTGTTTACAAGCATGAAGAATTGCGTAAATACTTAAAAGAAGCAGTTAACTTATCAAAAGAACATCCCGTACTTGTAGACAAATATCTGCTTGGGAAGGAAATAGAAGTAGATGCAATATCTGATGGAAAAGATTTGATAATTCCAGGAATAATGGAGCATATAGAGAGAACAGGTGTACATTCAGGAGATAGTATAGCAGTTTATCCTGCAAATGATTTACCTGAAGATATATCTCAAGTTATAGAGGATTATACTGTTAAAATAGCAAGAAAGCTTAATGTAAAAGGACTTTTAAATGTTCAATATGCTTATGACGGAGAAAAGGTATATGTGATAGAAGTAAACCCAAGAGCCTCAAGGACAGTGCCTATTCTAAGCAAAGTCACGGATATACCCATGGTTGAGATAGCTGTGAAAATCATGCTTGGTAAAAGGATAAAAGATTTTGGATATAGACAGGACATGTATAGGTATAGTAATATCTATGCTGTAAAACTGCCTATATTTTCAAATAAAAAATTGCCTGGAGTTGACGTTGCATTGGGACCTGAAATGAAATCCACAGGAGAAGTTCTAGGAGTGGATTTTGACAGGAATAAGGCAATATATAAGGCATTTAAGGCATCCGGAATTGATATGCTTAAAGGTGGAAATTTATATGTTTCAATCAGTGATATAGATAAGAAAAATTCAGTTGATATAATTAGAAAATATGAAAAACTAGATTTTAATATAACTGCTTCAAGAGGAACTTATAAATTTCTAAATGAGAACGGAATAAAATGTAGTGAAGTAAACATAGGTGATGCTTTGGAATATATAAAACTGGGCAAAATAGATATGGTGATAAATATAGCTACCCAGGGTTATGACAGAACAAGAGAAGGCTTTAAGTTAAGATATAGGGCACTTGCACATGACAAAATTGTATTTACATGTCTAGATACGGCCAATGCCTATATTGAGGCTGTCTTAATAGAAAAAAACGGTGAAACCGTGGAATATAAAACAATGAATGAATATTTAAAGAAAAGGGTCAAATATAGAGAAATTGTTTCATGTAATTAAATAAAAATCAACTTAAAATTATATTGATTGTAAAAGCTGCATATAGTTAACTTTTTGCAATCAATATAATTTTTATTTGCATCAATTTTAAATTTTCCTGAAATAAATTATTAGAGAGAACAATTATGAGGTAAACTATTTGTTAGAAACATTTTTAGGGTCTGTTGTACTTTTTAGGTTTTCATACATAAATTCTTCTAATGCCTCATCCAGCCTCTCACTTATCTCCAGAAGCTTATCTGAACTTGTATTTTGGTGAATCAATAAATTAAGTTGCCTTTTTAATATATAAATTTTTTCCCTTGACAAATTTAACACCCCAATTTATATTTTATATTTTAATGTCCGTCAAAACTTTTATTATTCATATAAGCCTAGTATGCAAAATCAATTATATATTTAATTCTACACAATAAATCAGCTATTTGCAAATAATATTTAATTGCAAATAGCTGATTTATATAAAGACTTTTAGGAATAGAAACTGAGAGATTAACAATAGTGATGAATTTTGGTAAGATATAAGTATCAATATAAATCGGAAAGCAGGGTGATTATATGAATTTTAAAGCTATATGGGAAGATCCAAAGGAATTAGATGAAAAGTATCCAGCAATGGTACAGGGAGTTGATTTTAACAGTAATGGATCTGAGATCATGGGAATAATGCATGTGGCACAGGGCATAGGCCCTCATAAAACAATAATTTTATTACATGGGTTTCCCGGATATGAACAAAACTTTGATCTTGCTCATGTTTTGCTGAGAAGTGGTTATAACGTATTGATATTCCACTATAGAGGCAGTTGGGGAAGCAAAGGAGATTATTCTATAAATCACGTACTGGAGGATGTAGAATCTTCAATTGATTTTTTGAAATCAAGGTTTTCCAGGGAGAGCTATAGAGTTGATGGCGAAAACATAATCTTAATTGGACATAGCTTGGGAGGCTTTAGTGCTCTCATGACTGCAGCAAATCATGCTGAAATAAAGTCAGTAGGATGTATTGCCGGATTTAACTTTGGACTGTATGGAGAGAATATTTCCAAAAATAATTTTTTAATAGATTCCGCCATTAAAAAATGGGAAAAGGCCGTCATACCGCTTAATGGTATAACTGTTGAGAATTTTATGGAAAGCATTATAGAAAACAAGTACAAATGGAATTTACTTAATATAGCAGAAAGTTTAAAAACCCATTCTATATTAATGATTGGAGCAAAAAAAGATATAATAGCGCCTATAGATGAGCATTATATGCCTCTTGTGAAAGCACTGAAAAAACAGGGAATTCATCTTAAAGAGGTAATTTTAGATGGAAATCATTCTTTTTCTGCTAAAAGAATAGCTCTTGCTAAGGAAGTATTGATCTGGCTTCAGGAACAAGAAATTGAATCCCATACTTTAAATCAATAATAAAAAGGAGTAGTACAAATGAATGAAAATGTCAGATTTAAAGGAGAACCTGCTTTTAGCATTTTGACAAAGGAAAAATGTACAGGTTGTTTTGGATGTGAAAATAGCTGTAAATTTAAAGCTATCAAAATGACACTTTCACAAGAAGGTTTTTATTTTCCCGAAATTGATACTGAAAGATGTATCAAATGCGGTAAATGTGCTTTAAACTGCCCTGTTTTAAACTTTAAATCACATAATTTTGGAGAAAATTACGTAAAAGTTTATGCCTCATTTTCCAGAGATGATAAGGTAAGATTTGAAAGTTCCTCAGGAGGAATTTTTACTGAAATGGCTCAGGAAATTATAGAAGCAGGGGGAATTGTATTTGGGGCTGCATGGGAAAAAGATTTATCCGTGAAGCATTTACAGATAAAAGACAGGAAGGGACTTTCCAAATTGAGAAGTTCTAAATATATCCAGAGCAATCTGGAAGGTATTTATCTAGAAGTTGTAAAAGCAGCTGAAACTGAAGGTAAAAAGGTTCTTTTTACAGGAACGCCCTGTCAGGCAGCAGCTTTAAGAACTTTTACAAATAGTGAAAATCTATTGATTGTAGATGTACTTTGTCATGGAGTTCCATCTAAGGTAGTTTTTGATGAGTATATTAAGTATATATCAAATAATGATGAAGTCGTTTCTTATAATTTTAGGGACAAGGCCAATGGATGGTCAAAATATGGTGTGAAAGCAAAAATGGGTAATGGTAAAATATACAAATGTATCACAAGAAAAGATCCATTTTTTCATGGATTTATCTGTGATTTGTATTCAAATTTATCCTGCTATGATTGTAAATTTGCATCTATACCAAGAGTAGGTGACGTAACTATAGGAGACTTCTGGAAAGCTCCCCAGGAAATTATGGATGAAAGAGGAGTTTCTGTGGTTATAGCAAATAACCATAGAGGAGAAAAATTTTTAGAGAAGTTATATAGTAAAAATAAAATTGACCTCCACCCTAGAAAATTGTCTGAAGCGCTAAAGGGCAATTCACGTATTTGCAACGGATTTCTAAATATGCGTAAAAATAGGGAAGAAATTTTAAAGACAGTGAAAAAAAGAGGTTTTATATATATTGCAGAAAATTACATAAATAAAACTAAAAGATATGTACTGGATAAATAAATTATCAGTTCTATTATGGGTCCAATGCATAAACTGAATATATGTACATACAATAAAGCTAGAAATTCAATAAGCTGCTTTGGTATTTTGGTATTATTGATAATTTCTTCTAAGATTCAGGTATGAAAAGCATCCCTTATGTGCAAATTCCACCTGAACTCGAGAATAACTTGATGAAGTTGGAGTGATTCAGTTTATGAAAAAAAATGTGGTTATACTGGCTATATTTTTTTGTATATGTATTAATATACCTGGAAAAGCTGCTTCAAAGGACTATGATATTGTAACAAAACAGGATATTTTATGTCTTATGATGGCCTATCCGGAATATATTGCAGATGTGGAAAAAGATAAAAGCAGCAGTGTATATATAATTATGAGGTCTGGCAAAAAAATCTTGTATGATGATAAGAAGAAAAAAAATTTCGAAGAAAAATTTCAAAATACAGATTTGCAGGATATGATGGAGCAATCCTATCCATTGAAAGCTATAGATGGAGTTGTAGAAAAAAATTTTGACCCTGGAAGGTTCCGGGTTTATTCTCTATTAAAAGAGACTTATGGTAACAATAAAAGTTCTGTGGAGTCAAATCTTAAGATGGCCAGCCTTGGATATAGAAGGCTTCAGTTTAATGGCAATAATGGAGCTTCAAGATCCCTTGAAAATGCAATGAAGGAACTTATGCCTCTTGCACAAAAAAGCTCAGATATTTCAAGATGTCTGTTTCCAAGCAGCGGTACCTTCAACTACAGGTGTATTTCAGGAACCGGTTTATTAAGCCCACATTCTTTTGGGATAGCTATTGATCTAGCGAGAGACAGAAGGGATTATTGGAAGTGGGTATCTAAAGAGGAAGGAAGCTGTAGAATAAGAGAATATCCTAAAGAAATTGTGGAGATATTTGAAAAAAATAATTTTGTATGGGGTGGAAAATGGAGTCATTTTGACACATTGCATTTTGAATACAGACCGGAAATAATTCTAAAAGCCAGGTATTTTGGAGATAAAAGCAAAAATGAAAGCTATTGGTATGAAGGTGCTCCCTGTAAAGATAAGTTGGTAAAAAGCTATATTGAAAAAATCGATAAAAAATTATAATGGGGATTTTGTAATAAATATGAAGTTTTCATTAAAATTTACAGGGTGATTATTATTGCAATTGGGTACAATAAGTGTACAAATTATATAAATTTTAATCTACTATTAAATTGTATGAGGAGTATGACTTATGAAACATTTCCTAATAAAAAGAGTTCTAAAAATCATAATGATAATTTTAGTTATATTTTTTACATGCCCTTTTGAAAATATACAGGGAGAAGAAATTGATGAAAAAAATGAAATTGTAAATTCCACAAAAAAAATATTTGAGGATAGAAATGAAGCCATATTAAATGGAGATTTAAAGCTTATAGAATCCAGTTATGATAAAAATACAAGATATGGTACATGGGCCTATGAACACGAAGAGAAAAAAATGAAATATCTAAAAAATTGGGAGGAAAAACAAGGAGTAAAATTTACTAAAATTATCCCCAATATAGTAATTAAGAGAGTGAGAAAAAAGGATGATAAATTTTCTGTAAATTTAATATGTTCCACAGAATATAAATATATATATGAAGATGCGCCAAAGTCTGTAAACAGCTGCCGAATTGGAACCTCTCATGTAATAAATATTGCAAAAAAAGATGGTAGATGGATTATTACAAAAGAGTGGTATAAGGATCCATTTGCGGATTCTCTGAATTTGGATAATTTAAAGGGTGACTCTGTAAAACAGTATATATTATCTCAAAGTAAAAAAGATTTTTCCAATATAACGGATAGAAGAAAATCTTCCATGGAATATGCAGGTAAATATTGTGGCATAGCCTCGGAAGAGCAATATGGATATACTTATAATAAAAAATATAGAAACTATAACTCTCAAGGTGGAGATTGTGCCAACTTTGCATCTCAAGTATTACATGAAGGTGGAAAGTTTAAAAAAAATTCTATGTGGAATTATGACAGATCGGGAGCCACAAGTTCCTGGTTGAATGCCGATGGCTTTAAAGACTATATGATATACAGCGGAAGAGCATCGGTTATTGCCCATGGAAGTTATGAAAAAGTATATAAGGCATCCTATAAACTTCTTCCCGGGGATTTTATAGCTTATGAAAAAAAAGGAGACATTACTCATATTTCGGTGGTAACAGATGCAGATTCTAGAGGATATATGCTGGTGAGCTGTCATAATACAGATAGAAACAGGGTTCCATGGGATTTAGGATGGAGTGATAAAAATATAAAATTTTGGCTGGTGCATGTGAATTATTAAGGATATAAAATAAAATTATCATGATTTTTAATCATGATAATTTTATTTGCATTATACAGTTGAAGTGTCTTTAGAAAACTTATTCACCACATTTTCTATATCTTTTTGAGTATTTTCCATGGCTTTAGCAGCACCAACAGAAGATGGATCCGTACCTTCTACCAGTATATGTTCAAATTTATTTATACCTAGAAATTTAAATACATCCCTAAAATAATCAATAGCATGGTTGAATTTGGAATTAAATATTTTAGGGTAAACTGATCCGCAGGATTGAATATAAACCATGTTTCGTATTTTGTCATCTAAAAGACCAATTACGTCTTCTTGAGATATTTTGATAATTTTGTCATTTACCATAATGCAGTCCAAATATGACTTGAGCCTTGAGGGATAGCTTAAAGTCCACATTGGAGCTGCGATTACGTAGGTATCTGCGCTTAAAAATTGATCACAGAGTGTGTTAATTCTGTCTACTGATTTTTTATCTTCTTCCGATAAGTTATTATAATCAGCTCCGGAAGCCAATTGGCCCCTGCCTTTAAATATCCTATCGTTTATTTCAGGAATGTTTTCGTTGTATAAATTTAATTCTTCTACAGTATAATTTTTACTTTCGGATATAAAATTATTTATAAAACGTCTTCCTACAGTTTTACTGATGGATGTTTCTTCAGGTTTTGTGTTTGCAGTAATATATAATAGTTTTTTCAATTTTTATGCCTCCTCATAAGAATATTGAATGATATTCTATTAATTATTTTTAACTTATAATCTTAATTTATGCTATTGATTAAAAATAAAAATTTAACTTGAAATTTTTATAGAATCATTGGATAATATATATTAAGATTATTTTAAGGAGAAGATTATGGGGGATTTAGGTTTTACTTTAAAAAAGGAACTATTTAAAAGCGGGGCCTCTATGGTTAAATTTGCGGATTTAAGAGATGTAGAAGAAAGCAGATTAAACAAAATGACCTATGGAATATCCATAGCAGTGGCATTGAATCCATTTATAATTTGTAATATTGGAGATGGGCCTACAAAAGAATACCATGAAGAATACAACAGGGTAAATAATAAGTTGGATACTTTAGTAGAGCATGCAGGGCAAATATTACAAAGTGCAGGGTACAATACACTTCTAAAAACTACTTCAAAAGTTGAAGTGAATTGGGAATCCCTTTATACAACTCTTCCTCATAAGACAGTTGCTACAAGAGCAGGGATGGGGTGGATAGGTAAATGTGCCTTGCTGGTAACTAAAGAATTTGGTTCAGCTGTTAGATTTTCATCACTTTTAACTGATGCTAAATTAAAAACAGAAATACCCATAGATAAGTCCTATTGTGGAAACTGCCATATCTGTAAAGACTTTTGCCCGGCAGGAGCGCCGCTGGGAATAAACTGGAGAATCGGGTTTAAAAGAGAAAATTTTTTTGATGCTTTTAAGTGCAAAAATATGGCTGATAAAATATGCAAGGCAAAGGGAATAAAAGATACTATATGTGGGAAATGCATTGAAGTGTGTCCATGGACTAAAAAGTATTTAAGGAAGCGGGGGCTTTAATTTTAGCATGAATACTAAGGTGGTGATTGTATGAATGGATCTGAAAAATTAATTATTAAATCTTTTAATATAAATAAAGTGGATTTTGCCAATAAAACTTATATTTCACAAAATGCCCTTTTTATAAGAAAAAATATAGAAAGGGATATTTTAAAGGATGAAGTCAGGGTAAGAGATATAAAGATCAAAATAATTAGACCTCAGGATCATAATATATATGTAAACTCCATAATGGATTTTTTCCCTATAGCTGTTAAAGTAGATGGGAAGCTGGGAGAAGGTACAACTTATCTTATAACTGGTGTTGTAGTCATGCTTACAGGATCTGATGAGTGTAAACAGACAGTTGGAAAGTTCGGATGGGCTCCGGGGGTTTTAAAAGATATTGTGTATTTTAATAGAAGTGGTACTCCATCTGATGAGGATATTATAATTAATATAGACGTGCTCTTAAAATATAAGAATGGAATTCCAAGGACGGGACCTAGTGCTGTACACAGGGTAAGTGATAAGATAATTCAGGAGATGAGAGATGAACTGAAAAGCCTGAATCCAGATTTGTGCAGTCAAACCCATGAATTTGCAAACAGGCTAAAACCTAATGATAAGAAAAAGGTGATTATAATAAAGCAGGTTGCAGGACAGGGATCTATGTATGATAATCAGCTTTTTCCCCATGAGCCCTGTGGATTTATAGGTGGCAGATCAATTATAGACATGGGAAATATGCCTGTAGTTTTAACACCAAATCAGTATAGAGATGGTGCTTTAAGAGCTATGACTTAAATTTATAGCAAGATTAACGACTATAAGGAAGTATAATAATAAGACCTCAAACTATAATAATGTTTTATTTGATTGAAATTGTCCTAGATAGTAAAATGTAAATGTTTTAATGTATAAAATTATAGTTGAAATGAGGTATGGCAATGAAGAAGAATATTAGATATATAATTATTCCCTTTATTTTGTTGCTTTTTGTATTTGCAATGTCTGCATGTAATAATGGGCAGCAGAGTAAGGGTGGTGAAGGTTATAAGAGTATTTCTACTAAAGAAGTAAAGAATAATTTAGGTAAAAGTAACTGGATAGTAGTTGACACTAGAGAAAATGATGCTTATAATGGTTGGAAATTAGATGGCGTAAAAAGAGGAGGACATATAAAAGGAGCTGTAGATTTTTCAGCTGCTTGGTTAAAAGTTAATGATAAAGATAGGAACAAGAAATTGGAAGAGGCATTAAAAACCAAAAAGATATCTTCGGAAAAAAATGTAGTACTTTATGCAGCGAATGGAAAAGATAATGTTGAAGTTGCCAAGTACTTATCTAAAAAAGGATATAAAAATTTATATACTTATGATGTAAAAGACTGGGCTGAAGATGCTAGTCTTCCTATGGAATCCTATCCAAACTATCAGGAACTGGTTCCAGCTTCTTGGGTAAAAGATTTAGTAGATGGTAAAAAACCGGAAACATATAATGGGAATAAATACAAAATTTTTGAAGTATCTTGGGGGGATGAATCAAAATCTCCGGATTATTTGAAAAAAGGATATATAAAAGGAGCTGTACATATAAATACAGATGAGGTAGAAGAAGGACCTTTATGGAATCGTTTGTCTGATGATAGACTTCAAAAATTTGCAGAGAATAATGGAATAACTACAGATACTACAGTTGTATTGTATGGGACTGATTCCATGCCATCTTTTAGAGTTGCTGTAATACTGAAATATATGGGTGTTAAAGATGTTAGAGTGTTAAATGGAGGATTTACTAAATGGCAAAATGCAGGATATGCGCTGCAAAAAACTTCAAATCCAAAGGTACCAGTAAGTTCTTTTGGAGCAACAGTGCCTGTAAATAAAGATTATATTATTGATTTACCACAAGCCAAGGAAATATTAGCGGATAAACAGGGTAGTAAATTAGTAGATATAAGAAGCTGGGATGAGTATATAGGAAAAGTTTCTGGATATGATTATATAAAGCCAAAGGGACGTCCAGCAGGGGCAGTTTGGGGACATGCTGGTACAGATTCTTCAAATTTACAGGATTATAGAAATTTGGACAACACAATGAGAAATAAAGATGAAATACTTGCTATGTGGAAAGAATGGGGAATTACACCAGATGAAAGATTAGCCTTTTTCTGTGGAACAGGATGGAGAGCAGCAGAGGTATTAACTTACGCAGATGTAATGGGATTAAAAAATATTTCTCTCTATGATGGTGGATGGAATGAATGGAGTGGAAATACAGGAAATGCTCCTAATCCAATAGAGACAGGAGAACCAAAGAAATAAGAGGCATGGATAATGAAAATCAGAGTTATTTTTAAAAAATTTCTTTCCCTTATTCAAGGGTGCCTTATTTTATTTTCAGCGGGCATATGGTATTTATCCAATGAAAAAATGGGTGTAATGCGATGGCTTGTGTATGAAAATGAAATATATGATAAATTTTTTATGAGAGGTAAAATTATCGGGACTTTAGTACTGATCCTAATTTTGTTTATAATAGTTACTATGAAAATTTATAAAAATCATAGCAGAAACTGTATATTCTTTATAACGATAAATTTACTTATGATTTTATTTGCAATTGAGTTTAATTCAGATAAAATAATATGTTATTTTATAATCAATATAATATATATTATTATATTGATTATGCAGTTGATAAAATTTATTTTTTTATAGAAAAAATAACAGATAGATAGTTACAACTATTTATCTGTTATTTTTTATGAAGATTTTCTAAATATTTTTTCACTTATAAAATAACTGCAATATACAGTTATTTTAAATGTATAAATTAATAAAAGAAGGATATGCTACAGTAAGAATATATTTTATTATATAAAAAAGAAAGATATGATGGAATTAGGAGGAAATACATATTGTTTAAATTGAGTAAGACCCAAAAGCTAACAGGAAATATATATGTAGTTAGAACGTTAATTTCTAATTTTTTTATGTATTCTGACTGTGAAACTACTATATGCTTTAATACAGGATTTATTCCCTCTATCATAAATAGAGAGATGAAAAAAATAAATATTCATCCTCAATCTGTTTCCGGGATATTTTTAACTTACCCTAATTTTTATCATACGGGGGGTATTAAATTATTTAAAAATGCAAATATCTATTTTTCAGCAGATATATCTATAAAGAAATTCCCCAACAGGTCCTTTTATATTGAAGATACCACAAATATAAAGTGTGAAAAACTTCATGACGGAGATGAAATTAATATAGGAAAGATAAAAATAAAATCGATTGTGTTTCCAGGACATAAAAAAGGAGTTATTTCTTATATAGTAAACGATAGTATCTTATTTGTATAAATCATATTAAAAACTGACATTGATTGATTTTAGTAAAAAATGAACTGTTAATTAAATCCCTATATTTTAAATATAAGAGGATTAAAATCAATTTGTGGACAAACAGTATAAGTCAAATTATATGTATTGACAATAATATATTACTAGTGTATTATTATATTAGAACACTAAATCCAATGACTTTTACATGGAGGTGATAAAATGGATGCTGAATTTGATCCTAATATACCAATATACATTCAAATAATGAATATTATAAAGAGAAGAATAGTAAGTGAAGAGTTGAAGCCTGGAGACAAACTATCTTCTGTAAGGGAAATGTCTGCAAAACTTAAAGTGAATCCAAATACTGTTCAGAGGACTTATAAAGAATTGGAAAGGCAGGGTATTACCTATAAACAAAGAGGTATGGGTACCTTTGTAAAGGAGGATATATCCATGATAGAGAAATTAAAGAAAGAAATGGCACAATATATCATATGTAATTTTATAAAAGGCATGAAAGACTTGGGATTTTCCTCGGGTGAGATAGTTAAAATCGTAAAAGAAAAGATACAGGAGGATATATAAAAATGGAAACAATACTAAAGTGCACTGATTTGAAAAAATCTTATTTTAGAAAAACTGCTTTAAATGGAGTTAATTTAGAAATTAAAAAAGGTAAGATAACAGGACTTTTAGGACCAAATGGAAGTGGTAAAACTACATTTTTAAAAATTGCAGCAGGAATATTGAGACCAAGTTCTGGAGAAATATTTATAAATGGAAATAAACCGGGAATAAAGACAAAAGCTCAAGTCTCATATTTGCCTGATAGGGATTATCTTTATAAATGGATGAGAATAGAGGATGCTATAGCTTTTTTTAAAGATATGTATGAAGATTTTGACGGAAAAAAGGCGCAGGAACTTCTGAAGTTTATGGAATTGAGTGAAGATAGTAAGGTTAAGGAATTGTCAAAAGGCATGAGTGAAAAATTGTACCTTACATTGGTGCTGTCAAGAAAGTCACAACTTTATGTATTGGATGAACCTTTAGGAGGAGTAGATCCTACAACTAGGGAAAAGATATTGGATGCTATACTTGAAAATTATACAGAAGACAGTTCCATACTTATAACTACACATTTGGTAAGTGATATTGAAAGATTGTTTGATGATGTGGCCTTTATATCTGAAGGTAAAATAATATTATTTGGCAACGCTGAAGAACTTAGGGCGGAGAAGAAAATGTCTATAGATGAAATATATCGTGAGGTGTTTAAATAATGTTTAAATTTATAAAATATGATCTACAAGGTTGTTTTAAAGATTTCATAATAATGATTTGTACTATAATAATTTTAAATATATTGTTGCTTACCAGAATAAATGTATGGGATTCTAATATTATAATTTTTTTGAATCTGGCTATAAGTTTTGCAGCAGGAATAGTAGTTGTAATATGGAATATAAGGCTATTTAGCAGAGATATCTATGAGAATACAGCATATCTGGTTTTTACTACACCTAAAAGCGGAAAAAATATACTGATGAATAAGCTCATAACAGCTCTTTTACAATATTTAATAGTATCTGTTGTGGTAGTGGCCTTTACAGCTATTTTAATTGAGATATTAAAACTTACTCAAGGATTTGTATTTGATATGAAAATAACATTTACACAGATTTTTAGTTCTATAACTCCACAATTTATAATATATGCTATATTGGGGGCATTAATAGTATATGTCACATTTTTGCTTACTGTATATTTATCCCTGACTCTTGGAAGGGTTGCCATAAAAAATAGAAAATTGGGTAAAATAGGTACATTCGCCATATTTATAGTACTGTGTTTAGCACAAAGTAAAATAGAGGATGTGTTTTCCAATATATTCCCTCAAAGTTTTACATTAAGGATATTTGACAATGGTAATAAAGGATCATGGATAAATATGGGAAATACTCTTACTAACTCCAATAATGTTTTTTCCTCAGGAGTTAATCTTAATATATCTTTGATGATTATATCTGTAATTTTAATGGTAGCAATGTTTTATGCCACATCCTATCTTATAGAAAATAAATTGGATTTGTAAGTTCAATTTATTTTCTAAAAAAGTATATTTAATTAAAAATAATTTAAATTTTATAAATATTAGAGGATTTAATTAAAATTGGGAGAATATAAATAGAGAGAGGGGTTGTGATGTATTATGGGAAAAATACATGTTTCAAAATCAGAAATAATAAAAGACAAAACAAATAAAATTCAAAAAGTATTTGCTGATTTAAAAGAAGGTTCCAGTTTGGAAGAATTTATAGAAGCATTTAAGCAAAATTATCCTGAAGATTGGGATAGAATAGTCAAACGTTATAACGAACATAAGAAATTGAGGAAAAAGGGAAAAAGTTATCCAATGCCTGAACCCGATAGATATCTTGAAAATATCTACAACAACTATCTCAGTAAAAAAAATTAATGGCTTAAAATATTAGAAGGGGTTATCTTAAAAAAGGATAGCCCCTTCTAAATGATTTTTCTATGAGTGCTGTACAAATTATCTCATTTCCTATATTATATTAATGTAAATTAATAATTAATCTGTAAAATACAGATTATAGAAAGTATATAGTAAATCAATATATCGATGTGAATATGTGAAGTTTCTATTAAAATAATATATTTAGGAGATATGCGTAATGAATAAAACTATTTTGATGGTAGATGATGAACAGAGAATGAGAATTCTCATAGAGGCATATTTGAAAAAAGAAGGATTAAATGTTATTTTAGCAGGAGATGGAAGAGAGGCGCTTAGACAATTTAAAGAAAACCATGTGGATTTAGTGGTACTGGATATAATGATGCCTATAATGGATGGATGGACAGTGTGTAAAAAACTTAGAAAGATTTCAAATGTTCCAATAATTATGCTTACTGCCAGAGCTGAAGATGAAGATCAACTTTTAGGATTTCAACTGGGAACGGATAGTTATGTAACCAAGCCTATAAGTCCTAAAATTTTAGTAGCTAAAATAAAGGCGCTTTTAAAAAGAACCTATGATGATGAAAATGATTCTATAAAAGAAAATATTTATGATGGTATTTTTATAAATGAAGAAGGCCATGAGGTGAAAATAGACGGGGAAATTGTATATCTTTCGCCAAAAGAATTTGAGCTATTATGTTATTTGATAAAAAACAAAAATATAGTTTTAAGTAGAGAAAAAATTTTAGATTCTATATGGGGAATGGACTATTATGGAGATCTTAGAACAGTGGATACTCATGTTAAAAGACTGAGAGAAAAATTAGGAATTAAATCCTATTTAATAGCTACGGTTAGAGGAATTGGTTATAAATTTGAGGTAAAAAACAATGAAGATAAAAAGCATTTTTTGGAGAAATAGATTCATTTTAAAAGTAAGAAAGAATATAACATGGAAATTATTTGTAATAACTTCATTAGTATTTATAATTTTTATAAGCAGCACTTTGATTTTTCAGTCATTATTTTTTGGTAAATTCTATATAAACAGAAAAGAAAGAAATCTACAGGATGAAACTCAAAAATTTAATATGGCTTATAATAAAGCAAAAGACGAAAATGAAGTAATAGACCTTATCAGGAGATTTGAGGAAGATAATAATGCCAAATTGGTTATAATGGATAAGAGTGGTAAAATAAAATTTATAACAAAATTGAACAGTGAAAACTATGATGCGGTTAGAATAAAAATTATAAATGATATTATAATAAGATGGACTGAGGATTCTGATTTATTTAATGAAATGAAAAAATATAATAGATCTATAACTGTGATTACGGATAGGCAAATCAATGGAACAAAAAATATTCTTACAGCTATTCCCAATAATAAAAAGGAAGAAATAATATTTGCAGTAACTTCCCTTCAACCGGTGGATGAAGCATCTTCTGTAATAAAAGAATTTTACTTTTATTTTTATATAGGTGCAGTAGTATTGATTTTAATACTTTCTCTGATATATACAAATATGGTGTCAAAACCTCTAGTCAAGTTAAATGATACTGCAAAAAAGATGGCATCACTTGATTTCTCTGAAAAATGCAATATCAAAAATGAGGATGAAATAGGGAATTTGGCAAATACTCTGAATTTTTTATCTCGTAATTTAGATAAAGCTTTAACCTCCCTTAAAACAGCTAATATAAAATTGGAGAAGGATATAGAGAGGGAAAGAAAAATAGAAAAAGTTAGAAAAGAATTTGTAGCCTCCATTTCCCATGAACTTAAAACTCCTATAAATCTAATAGAAGGCTATGCAGAGGGCTTGAAGGATAATATATTTAAAGCTAATGAAAAAGATTATTATATTGATATTATAATAGATGAGAGCAACAAGATGGCAAATTTAGTAGCAGATATGTTAAATTTATCCCACCTTGAATCTGGAGTTCTTAAATTGGATAGGGAAGAATTTTTTATAGATGAGCTTATAAGTTCTGTATGCAAAAAATTTTTAAAAGTTGTAAAGGATAAAAATATAACGGTTGATTTTAATATGATGAAACAGGTTAAGGTAAATGCCGATTGGAACAGGATAGAACAAGTTATAGATAATTTTACTACTAATGCTATAAAAAATACAGAAAAAGGTGGCAATATAAGTTTTTCCATAATAGATATTGGAAACAGGGCTATTGTATCTGTAGAGAATACTGGGAATAATATACCAGATGAAGATATAAATAAAATCTGGGATAATTTTTATAAGGTAGATAAATCAAGAAATAGGGAATTAGGCGGTACCGGTATCGGTCTTGCTATAGTCAAGAATATATTGGAGCTGCATGGATATGAGTATGGTGTTAAAAATACAGATAATGGGGTTAAATTTTATTTTATAATTGTTAAAGCATAAAATTTTCTACAAATAAAATATAAAGCTGGTAGGTTTATTAATAATAGGTTATGGATTTATTAACAAATTATTAATAAACTTGTCATGTAAGTGTCACTTAAATACTGTAAAATTCACTTTGAAAGTTTAAAAATACCTACTTAGAAAAGAGGAAAAAAAATGAGATTTCCAGATGTTAAAGACAATAAAATATTTGGCAGAGTACTTAATTTATTGTTTAATAACATAGATATAATTTTATTTTGCAGTATAGTTTTTGTAAAACTTATGTCTTATGAAAAAGATATATCTTCAGGCTATTTAAATAAATCTGTAATCTTTCCAATAGCCGCATCGATATTAATATTAACAAGTTTTTCATTTGCTTTTAAGGAAAAAACCAGGATTAGTTTTTTATATATAGCTGATATTGTATTAAGTGCAATACTTATAGCAGATTTGATGTATTATAGGTATTTTAAAGATATTACTACAGTGGCTGCTATAAGAAATGCAAAGTTGTTACAGGGGGTGTCGTCCAGTGTCAGCAGCGTAGCTAGTGTTAAGGATCTTTATTATCTATTGGATTTGTTCATTTTGCTTCCTGTGGCAAGAATTTATAAAAAAAAGAAAAAAAATATAAAGCCTTTACCCAAAAGATTATTGAGTTTTTTGATAATATTTGTATTGGGATTTGGGATTAATGCAAGTGTTTTTTATAGGGTTTCTAAACAGCAGCCTACATTGCTTACGTCTATGAGTAACAGGATATACTTAACTAATATGATAGGAGACGTTGATTTCCATCTAGTGGATTCTTATAATTACATAAGTAATAGTATTAAGAATTCAAAGAAATTGCCTGATCAAAAAGAAAAAGATATTAAGACATTTTTGCAGAATAACAATAAAGATACAGATGAAAGCAATTTCAAGGGTATAGGAGAAGGAAAAAATCTGATAGTAATTCAGGTAGAAGCTCTTCAGGGTTTTGTAATAAATCAAAAGGTAAATGGTCAGGAAATAACGCCAAACTTAAATAAATGGGTAAATAAATGTATGTATTTTGACAATTATTTTTATCAGGTTGCAGGGGGAAATACATCAGATGCAGAGTTTATGTCCAACAATTCACTTTATCCGGCACAATCGGGAGCTGCCTATTATACTTATAGTGGTGACAAATATGATTCTCTGGCAAGTTCTCTGAAAGATAAAAATTATTATACTGCAGCTCTTCATGGAAATAGTGAGGGGTTCTGGAATAGAAATGTTATGTATAAAGCCCAGAGTTTTGATGATTTTTTTGGAGAGCACAGCTTTAATGTTGATGAAAAAATTGGACTAGGGCTAAGTGATAAATCCTTTTTAAATCAATCTTTGGAAAAAATGAAAAGTTTTAAACAACCTTATTATTCTTTTCTAGTTACCTTAACAAGCCACTTTCCCTATGAAGCTGTGGACAAGTATGGAGATTTTAATGTAGGTGAGTATGAAGGAACATTCATTGGCAATTATTTAAAAGCCATACATTATACAGATGCACAACTAGGTGAATTTTTAGATAATCTTGAGAAGGATGGAATAATGCAAAATTCTATTATAGCATTATATGGAGATCATTTTGCTATTCCAAAAGACAATGCCCAGCAGCTTTTTAAATTTGAAAATGAAAGCAATAGCGATGATTATACATGGTTTAAATATCAGAAGGTACCTTTACTACTGCATTTTCCAGGTGATGAATATGCAGGGGTAAATCATAAGTATACTGGCCAGATGGATTTATATCCAACCTTAGCTAATATGTATAATTTGCCTAAAAAC
The DNA here is from genome assembly GCF_041205085.1 of Clostridium moutaii. Lineage (NCBI taxonomy): Bacteria > Bacillati > Bacillota > Clostridia > Eubacteriales > Clostridiaceae > Clostridium > Clostridium moutaii. Next base: position 44,903 of record NZ_JBGEWD010000009.1, on the reverse strand, counting down.
TATATGTTCGGAAATGACATGTTAAATGGTACTAGTCAAAAAGTTATTTTTAGAAATGGATCTTTTATAGATGGACAAAATTTATACGTATCTTGGTCTAACACCTATTACAATTTAAAATCTGGAACTAAAGTAAATGAAACTGAGGAACTGAAAAATGAAAAAAATGAGTACACAAAGGAATTAGAGTATTCAGATGATTTGTTGAATCATAATTTGATAAATACATTTGATCAGGAAAAGGGAAATTAAATGAATAGTATATTTAGAGTATGATATCATTATATCTAGAATAACAAGCCACATCGTAGATGATTTTTCTATGATGTGGTATTTTATTTACTCATACTGATATATATTTTATGAAATTAATAATTGTTTGCAATATCTTTTAGTATCTGGGAACTAGCTGAAAGTTCCTGGAGAAGGGCATTTATATCTTCAAATTTTGAAACTTCATTATTGAAGGTATCATTTATATTATTCATATTTTTTGATATATCAGATATGGAATATTGAATCTTTTTTAAAATTTGGTCGATTTCTTTTAAAGAATCTGAACTGGAAGAGGATAATTTCCTTATTTCATGAGCTACTACATTGAATCCTTTTCCATATTCACCTGCCCGGGCAGCTTCTATAGAAGCATTTAAACCGAGTAAATTGGTTTGATTAGCTATATTTTTTACAAAAGCTAGTATCTCATCAGTTTCACTGGATTGATTTTTTGTATCTTCAATACTATTTTTTATTTCATCATTAGTTTTAGCTATAGCTTGTACATCCATTGATAAGCTGTTAGTAGATTCGCTAATTTTGTTCAATGCATCTGAAAGGGACTGTGATAAGTTAGATATCTTAAAACTTTTGCTTAAATCTTTTACTATTGCAGCAGATCCTGCAACAATGCCATTGTCGTCTATAACTGGAATGGATGTAGATTCCACTTCCTTTCCAAATATTTCTTTCGAAATTCTTTCAGTGGCAATTCTTTTAGTTTTCATTGCAGTATAGTCCGAACCTGAATTTGTTATTTTATCACCAGGTTTTACATCTAAATTAAATTTTTCATTGCCGAATATATATGTATATTTTTCGGTATCCGATACAGATATTAGAATGTCTTCTTTAAAGAAATTTTGTAAACAAGGTGCTATAGAAGTAAATGCGGTTAATTGTTTAATATTAAAAAAGCTTTCCATTTATTTATGTTCCTCCTAATAATAAGGTAAAATTATTTTATTGTTATGATTATACCATATTGTACAGATAAAGATAACATTTACTAGTATATGTAAAAAATTTAAAGCATATTATTTATATATAGTAAAATATAATCTTTGATTTTAACAAAGATATTTATTCATAGATTTACCTATCTGACTGTAATGAGGAGGAGTTTCATTTTTGGAACTGAAAAATTAAATATGTTAATAAAAAATATATTACAAGTTATTTTTGTCATATTTATATTTATTGTACCTTTTAGTTTAGTAGTCCTGCTATGGTTTGATGTGAAAGAATTCATTAGGGAAATACGAGATATTCATAAAAAATAGCAATTTATAGGAGAATGATATGACAGATGGAGATTTTTTTACTTTTAGTGAATATATGAAAAAAGAGTATGATGTTTTAACAGCATCTATGGAAGATTATTTGGAAATGACATATAGATTAGCCCACAAAGAAGGGTTCACTAGAATTCATGAACTGGCAAAAGCTTTGAATGTACAACCTCCTTCAGCTACAAAGATGATCCAAAAACTTGCTGAGTTAAATTTTATAAATTATGAAAAATATGGGATAATAATTCTTACAGATGAGGGTAAAAATATGGGACAATATTTGTTAGATAGGCATAATATTGTTGAAAGTTTTTTAAAAGTTATTGGCATATCAGAAGATGTATTAGAACAAACAGAAAAACTGGAGCATACTATAAATAGCCAAACTGTAAGGCATTTAAAAGATTTCATAGATTTTGTAAATATAAGACCAGATGTGATTGAGGATTTTATAATTTTTAGAAATAAGAAAATGATGATAAAGAAGAATTCAAAATAAAAGGTATTGATACTTTATTAAAGACTATTTTATGATATAATTAATTTATAATAATAAATTGTAAAAAGGATGAATAATATGGATTTTATATTTAAAAACGGTTCTGTAGTTTGTAAAGTGTTGTTCACATTGATTATTATTTTTATCCTTATAAGGATAATACCTTTATTAGTGACAGTTGGAATTGCCGCATTTGTGCTTTTTAAAGTAGGAGGGTATTTTAAAAGTAAAAAAAGAAATAAATCAAGAAAAAAAATGTGGATAATATAGAGAAAAATCAAGAGGATCCATTTGACATTTGCCATGAAAAAATTATAGACGTAGATTATGATGAAATTAAAAAATAGTAACTCAGCTGAAAAAGTGGAGTGAATTTTAAACAATTAAATCAGAAAGGAGTTGAAAACCTTTTAGGTTATGTTATGATAAAAACTGCTGTAATTACAATAAGTGATAAGGGGTCACAGGGAAAGAGAATTGATAAAACTGGACCTGAAATAGAAAATGTTTTAGATAAATCTAAATATAATATTGCATATTATAAGATAATACCGGATGAAATGGAAGATATAGAAAAAGAACTGTGTTATGCCTGTGATGAGTTGAAAGTGAACTTAGTACTTACAAATGGAGGGACAGGTTTTTCTTCCAGGGATGTTACTCCAGAGGCAACTTTAAAAGTTATAGAAAAAAATGTACCTGGTGTAGCAGAGGCCATGAGGACGAAATCCTTGGAGATAACTCCAAAGGCAATGCTTTCAAGAGCGGTGTGCGGTATAAGAAAAAAAACACTGATTATAAATTTACCAGGAAGCCCTAAAGGGGCAGTGGAAAACCTTCAATTTATATTGCCTGCACTGCCACATGGTATTGATATATTGATGGGATGGGATTCTGAATGTGCAAAATAGGCATACAGAAAGGAGAATAGTTTATGGAACTAACTCACATAAATGAACAGGGCAGAGCGAGAATGGTAGACGTAAGTGAAAAGAAAAATACAGAAAGATGTGCAATAGCTGTAGGTTCTATATTCATGAAAAAAGAAACTTTATCTATCATATCAGAGGGAAAAGCAAAAAAAGGAGATGTACTTTCTGTAGCTCAGGTGGCAGGGATAATGGCTGCAAAAAATACTGCTAATATAATTCCCATGTGTCATTCTATAAATATAACAGGTTGTGATATAAAATTTACATTGGATTTTGAAAAGTCTAAAATTGATATTGAAGCCTCTGCAAAAATTTCAGGAAAGACGGGAGTTGAAATGGAGGCATTAGTAGCAGCTAGTACAGCAGCTCTTACTATATATGATATGTGTAAGGCTGTGGATAGAGCAATGATAATATCCAATATAATGCTTGTTGAAAAAAGTGGAGGTAAGTCTGGAGTGTTTAAGAGAAAGCTTTAAATATATTTTTGTAATGGGGGAAAAAATTATGGCCACAGTTGTTTCAGTAAATATAAGTGAAAGAAAAGGAGAAATAAAAAAACCTATAGGAAAGGGATTATTCAAGCAAAATAATGGCTTGGAAAATGATGCTCATGCGGGAAATTGGCACAGGCAAGTGAGCTTGCTTGGGAAAGAGAGTATTGACAAGATGAAAGCCCTTGGAGTAGACAATTTGTCTAGTGGAAAATTTGCAGAAAATATTACTACTGAAGGTATTGTTTTATATGAGCTTCCAGTGGGAACTGTGCTTAAAGTAGGAGAAGTAATTATGGAAATCACACAAATTGGGAAGGAATGTCACAGCGGATGTGCCATACGGAAACAAGTTGGAGATTGTATTATGCCCAGAGAGGGAGTATTTGCCAAAGTAACCAAGGATGGATGGATATATGAAGGAGATCTTATAACTTTAGTTAAACCATAGATTTAATTATAATACATAAATGTGCAGGAGAAGCTGCCTCAGAATAGAAAATAATTTCTATTCTGAGGCAGCTTGGTTTATATGGAATCAAGTTAATCTTGAATTTTTACATCTAGAAGATCCAATATAAACATAAACAATGGGATACCTATGAGAAGCCCCCATATGCCCATAAGGTGTTCAGAAACTATTAATACTATGAAAGTAAAAAATATAGGAAGTTCTACTTTGGAAGACATTAATTTTGGATTTAAAATATAACTTTCAATACCATGAATTATTGCGATCATGATTAGTACATATATTACCTTGGTAAAACCACCTATACTGAAGGCAATAATACAAAGAGGAATAAGAGATATTATCACTCCAGCTATTGGGATTAAACTCAATATGAATATCATAAAGCCAATAGTAACTATCTGAGGGAAATGAAGTATAGAAAGCATTATCACCGATATAAAAGTGTTAAAAAAAGCTATTAAAATTTGAGCCTGAATTACTTTTCCAAATGAATTTAAAAAATTTTTCCCGAAAAAACACAGATATTCGTATAATCCAGATATTTTACTGAATTTAAATTTTTCTAAAAAAGAAATAACCTTATGTTTTTCCAGCATGAAAAATAAGCTGAGCATTATAGAAATAAATATATTAATACTCCATTTCCCTATATTTGTAGCAAGCTGAAGGGATATATTAAATCCAGATTTTAAATAACTTTTTATATCTATTTGACTTAATATATCAATTAAATATTTTTGAGCCGTATCTGAATTAGAATTTGGCTTTAGTTTAAATTCCGATATATTATTTATTATATATTTGGTTTGATTTATAAGCTGTGGAACAAATTCTACAACAATCAGTATTATGGATAAGAACAGCAGCGCATATAGGACTATCGTAGTAACCTTTTCTTTTGCTGCAGTTACTTTAGTAACTCTTTTCAATACTAAATTTTGAATGCTGTTTATTATATAAGAAAATAAAAATGTGAGCAAAAATATATCAAATACAGATTTAGACCAGTAGAAAAAAAGCAGCAGACCAATAAAAAAAAGTACTCTCTTTACAGATTCTTTTGAAAAAAATTCTTTTATGGAATTCATATAATCTCTCCTCAGTATATCTTATGTAGTATACATTAAATAAATCCTGTGTTTATAACGTCATATTACCTATATTATATTATATTATAAAAGTTATTCTATACAAATTTCAAGTGATATTTAATAAAATTAGAATTGATTATAAAAAATATTAATAAATTTAAAATTAATTATTGCATATTTATAATTTATAATGTATAATTATAAAAAAATAACTGGGGGAAAGAAATATGAAAAAGATAAGTATAATAGTGTTAAGTGTAATTATGGTATTTGCACTTTTTACAGGCTGCGGAAGTAGCAGCACATCTAATAGTAGTGGAGAGGATAATTCACTCCAGAGAGTTAAAGATTCTGGTAAATTATCCATAGGATTGGATGATTCATATCCACCTATGGAGTTTAGAAATGATAAAAATCAATTAGAGGGATTCGATATAGATTTGGGAAAGGAACTTGCTAAAAAGCTGGGAGTAAAATATAATCCTGTAGTTACAGATTTTAATGGGATAGTCTTGGCACTGCAATCGGGAAAATTTGATGTTATATTGGCTACGTTGAGTATAACTGATGAGAGAAAAAAAAGTATAGATTTTATAGGACCTTATATTAATGGAGGACAGATAATTATAGTCAAAGCAGGAAATACATCCATAAGAACAAGGAATGATTTAAAGAATAAAATAGTGGGAGTTCAGCTTGGAACTACTGGAGAGCAGGCTGCAAACAAAATAAGCGGTATTAAGGAAATTAAAAAATATGATAAGATAACAGAGGCCTTTCATGAAGTTAGCATAGGAAGAGTTGATGCGTTAATATGTGATTCTGAGGTAGGCGAATATTATGTGGCAAAGGACAAAACAGGCTATTCTGTGTTAAAAGACAAGCTTACTAAAGAACCTGTTGGAATGGGTATAAAAAAGAAGGATAAAAAATTACAGGGAGCTTTGAATAAAGCACTGGAGGATCTTAAAAAAGATGGTACATTGTCTAAACTCTCTATAAAGTGGTTTGGACACGATATTTATAAAGAAGAAAATTAATTAAGTAAGGATAAAAGTTGCAGTTTCACTTTTATCCTTATTTAATATGTTATAAAATAATAATATGACAACTTTGTGTTGGTAATAATATTAAATTTAAAAGGAGGGAACCTTTCTGTGATAGAACAAATAAAAAATGATTTGCAGGATATAGCGGAAACTATCAAAGCAGTAATAGATATTGATATCACTATTATGGATAGAAAACTTTTGAGAGTGGCAGGCACTGGAAAGCTTAAAAGAAAAGTTGGAATGAGTGCGCCTAAAAATTCCGTGTTTGAAAAATGTTTAAAAAGTGGAAAATCATATTTTATTGAAAATCCGAGAAATTGTACTGAATGTATAGTTTGTGAAACAAAAGTACAATGTGATGAAAAGGCAGAAGTATGTTTCCCCATAATCATAGATGACAAAGTTGAAGGTGTCATAGCGATGATAATATTCGACGATGCTAAAAAGGAAATGTTTCTTAAGAAAAAGGATATTTATGAGAGTTTTGACAGGAGAATGGGAGAGCTTATCTCGTCCAGAATAAAAGAAAAAAATATGCACCATAAATTGGAGTATAAATCTACTGAACTTTTAACTATAATAGATTCTGTAAATGAAGGAATTATAACTATAGACGGCCATAATAAAATATTGAATTTAAACAGATATATAAAAGAAAAATTTAAGTTAAAGGAAACTTACCTTATAAACCAGGATATAAGCAGGATTATTCCAGATAAAATAGTCAATAAGTTCAAACCAAATAATTATTATATAGAGGAAGAAACTGTAACCGTGGATTTTAATAAATCAAGATTTAACTTCCTATTATCTGTTAGACCTATAAATTTTGATAAAGAAATATATGGAGCAGTAATAACTTTTAAAGATTTTAATAAATTACAGCAATCTGTATTTAAAATAGATGGGAAAAATTCCATGTTTAAATTTAAAGATATAATAGGAAGCAGTAGTGTTTTTTCTCAAGTTAAAGATCAAGTAAAACAAGTGGCAAAGAAAAACATGCCCGTTTTGCTGCTAGGTGAAACGGGCACTGGAAAAGAGCTTTTTGCAAGAGCCATACATTGTGAAAGTTATAGAAAAAATGAAATATTTATGCCTATAAACTGTGGTGCTATACCTGAAACACTAATGGAAAGTGAACTATTTGGATATGAAAGAGGAGCTTTTACTGGAGCCAGTAACAGCGGAAAAATGGGTAAATTTGAAATAGCTAAGGATGGTACCATATTTTTGGATGAAATAGGAGACATGCCACTTCATATGCAGGTAAAACTTTTGAGAGTTTTGGAGGAAAAAGAAATTATGAGGGTAGGAGGCGTAAATACAATAAAAGTAAATCCTAGAATAATAGCTGCCACAAATAAAAATTTGTATAATATGGTAGAAAAAGGACAATTTAGAGAAGATTTATTTTATAGATTGAATGTAATACCTATAAGAATACCTGCTCTTCGCGAAAGAGGAAATGATATACTGGAACTTTCACAGTATTTTTTAGATAGATATAACAATATATATGATAAAAGTATAAAAGGTTTTTCTGAAAAAGTAGAAGAAATATTTTTGAGTTATTCCTGGCCCGGAAATGTTAGAGAACTTCAAAATCTCATAGAATATGCAATGAATTTTGAAAAGGAAGATTCCATAAGTCCTGAGACTATAAGGGGAAGAACGGCTGAGACCAGTGAAGATCCTATAGAATATAGAAGTCTTAAGGATATGGTGTTGCAATATGAAAGAGAGGTTATAAGTAACCTTATGGAAAAGTATGGATCGGATATTGTTTCAAAAAAACTTATAGCTAAGAAGTTAAAAATAAGTACAGCTACACTGTATAGAAAAATAGAAAAAAGCTGAGATTTCATATATCAAAAATGAGAATAGATTATCATTTTTGATATATAGAATTGGATATAGGCAGTTTTAAACATAAAGAGTATATATTTAAGGTATATGCTCTTTATGTTTATCATTATTGAGAATTAGGGGGAATAATATGGACTGAAACCATTGGCATGATAATTGCTGTCAATATTCACAGGGAAGAGGAGGTTTATCTATGAAAGATTATAAATTATTAGTAGATATATTAAAAGATCAGGTAGTGCCGGCTTTAGGATGTACAGAACCAACAGCAGTGGCTTATGCTGTTGCTAAAGCCAAAGAAACTTTAGGCGGAGATATAAATGGTCTCGATATATATGTTGATAAAAATATATTTAAAAACGGAAAAGAAGTAGGTATACCTGGGACGGATAGGAAAGGTATTTTGACAGCAGCAGCTTTATCCATGGTTGTAGGTAAATCGGAGTACAAATTACAGGTATTAAAGGATGTTTCAGATAAAAGCTTAAAGAGTGCACTTAATATAATAGATAAGAATATAATTAAATTAAACCTAAAAAAAGATGTAAGGGGTTTATATATAGAAGTAATTGCAAGGCAAAAGGGTAGTTACTCTAGGGTAATAATAAAGAACAGTCACTTAAATATAATTTTGATTGAAAAAAATGGACAATGTATTTTTTCACAAAATGAAAAAGACAGTATAGTTAACAAATCATCTTTGAGGGATAAAATAAAAGTATTTACCATAGAAGATTTTAAAGATTTTGTAGATAATATTTCTTATGACAGCATAAGATTTATTGAAGATGGAATAGCTATGAATGAAGACATAGGTAAAACAGGGTTGAAATTGGATTTGGGAATAGGTATTGGAAATCTATTCAACGATAGTTCCAGTGTGGGACAATATGCTAAAGCTATTACATCTGCTGCATCAGAAGCAAGAATGTCAGGATATCCAATGCCGGTAATGAGTAGTGCAGGGAGTGGAAATCACGGATTAGTGGCTATACTTCCTATAGCTATAGTAGGAGAAAAAATGAAGTTGGGAAAAGAAAAGATAGTGAGAAGCGTTTCTCTCAGTCACCTTGTAACTATTTATATAAAAAGTTATATAGGGGCCTTGTCACCAGTATGCGGATGTGGAGTAGCAGCTGGCGTGGGAGCTAGTGCAGGACTTTCCTATCTAATGGGTGGAAATTTAATTCAAATAAAAGGGGCCATTAAAAATATGATTGCAGGAATAAGCGGCATGATATGTGACGGTGCAAAAATTGGATGTTCATATAAATTAGCCATATCTGTAAATGCAGCTTTAGATGCAGCTAAAATGGCAAATAGAAATATCTTTATACCATCTAAAGATGGTATATTGGATGAATCAGCAGAAAAAACCATACAAAATTTAGGAAGGATATCTGTTGAGGGAATGGCAAATACAGATGGGGTTATCTTAGACGTAATGATGGAAGGATGTAAATAATACTTTAAATTATGTGCTAGTTGAAATATACCGGTACATAATCTCTTTATATTAATTTTTAAAAATTCTAGAAATCGTATAAAATTATTCTCTAATGGGATGTTTTATGATAATATTAAATTAAGAAATAGAAAGGAGTTTTATAAAAAGGAGATGTAAACGTTATGAATACAAACAATAATTATCTGAAAGAAACCACATACGGATGGGACAATTTTTCTAAAATTATAGTTTTTATTGGATGCATTTTCTGTTTACTTGCTGCTTATGAAGCTTTTTTAGGACTGCTGATGATTTTATATGCTTTTTGGAGAAGCCGATCCAGAAATATTATGAGAAGAATTAGAGAAGAGAGGGCCTTGCTAAAATTTCTGAATAGCATATATTGTATTGTATACAATATAAAATATCATAGGATGTCTTTAGAAATTTTAGGATTAAAAAACAAGAAAAAATATAAAAAATGCCCTAGATGCGGCAAACCAATTTTATTAAAAAATTCAGTTAAAAATGATGTAATATTATGTCCTAAATGTTCTTTGAGATTTAAAGCAAAGTAATTATTATTCAAATAAAATTTGATATTTCAATAGTAATATATTAATAACAGTCATATGATCCACAGACTGTTATTTTTTATGCTTAAACTTCACCTGAACCTTAAAGAAACTTAATAATAAAAAACTTATTATCACTATTGATATATATCACTATTGATAATGGATTATAAAGTGATATAATTATTATATCGCAAAAGTTTAAGTAGAATTTTATAAAGGTGGAGGTAATAAACTTTGGAGAAAATTGCGTTGATAACAGACAGCACCAGTGATATGCCTAAAGACATGGTGGATAAATACAATATAAAAATACTTCATTATAGAATAATATATAAAGATAGGGAATTTATAGACAGAATAAATATAACACCAAAATATGTTTATGATAATTTAGATAATGAGATACCTACATCTTCATTGCCTTCTATAGATGAAATGGAAAAATTGTTTAAAAGCCTTCAGGATCAAGGATACACTCATGCCATAGTTGTAACTCTTTCTGGAGGATTAACCGGTATTTTAAATGGAGTAAAATTAGTTAGTGAAAATTACCCTAAAATTAAAACTTATATATATGATTCCAAATCCATTTCTATGGGAGAGGGTATGATAGTTGAAGAATGCGGAAAGCTTATAGAAAAGGGAGCCAGTTTTAATGAAATAGTAAATAAGCTGCCATCCTTAAGAAAAAGATTACATTTATATTTTGTAGTTGGAACTTTAGAATATTTGAAAAAGGGTGGAAGAATAGGCAAGGTAGCTGGTACTATTGCGGAACTTTTAAATATAAAACCTATTGTGGCAATTGATATAAGCGATGGTAAATATTTTACTTATGATAAAGTAAGGGGAAGAAAAAAATCTTTAAGTAGAATAGTTGAAATTGCAAACAATATTCTCAAGACTAAAAAATGTAGAATGTGTATTTTAGATGGCTGTGCATTGGAAGATGCTAAAAAGGTATTTAATGATGTAAAAGAAAACCAAAATGTGACTTCTGCAAGTTTTGGAGGAGATATAAGTCCTGTAGCAGGTTTACACAGCGGACCGGGCCTAGTGGGATTAGTGTTATTTGAGGAAGAATAAACTTTATGAGTAAATTCAGTTTAGAAAAAGATACAAAGGAAGAAGAAAAGCGGCTATATAAAGAATATAAGAAAAAGCTTGCTGAACTTAGAAAGGTAAAAAAAGAGAAAGAGGCTGTAGGGCAGGTATTCACAAAAGGTCTTCTTCCAATATATGTGCTTTATATTTTAAGTTTAGATGCTACTAATGGAAATGATATATCCCACAAAATAGGTGAAAGAACTGGAGGAAGATGGATACCCAGCACAGGAGGAATTTATCCATTGCTAAAAAAACTGGAAAAAGGTAAATTGATTGAGGGAAAATGGATTGATTCTAAGAATAAAATGCAAAAAATATACACTTTGACCGATTTGGGTGTTGGTGAACTGAAAAGCAGAAAAAGACTTTTGAAAAGCAAAATAGAAGAGTCATTGGAAGTGTTTAATATAGTGTATGAGGATCTGTATGGTGTTTCAGAGGATTAGAATCCCTCTGAAACTTATTTATTTTAATTTATTTTAGAATGTTGTTGTTTAAATTCTTTAAAAGACAGTGATACAGGTCTGCTTGTTCTGTAGACTCCATATAGTAATACAATTAAAGCAAAACCAAAGGAAATTATATTTATAATCATAGGTGAAGTGTAGTTATGTAAAAGTTTGTCCCCTAAGAGCATTTTAAATGATGTATGGGCGAGTATAGCACCTCCCAGATATATTATCATAGGATGCCTGTTCATAAGTTTTGCTACATATTGGCTTCCAAAAAATATGATAGGAATATTTAATAATAATCCAAATACTATAAGTAATATGTGTCCCTGTGCAGCACCTGCAATTGCCAGAACATTATCCAAGCTCATGGTAATATCAGCTATAACTATGTTGGAAATTGCCGTGAGGTATTTGCCCGTTGGATTTATTTGTTTCTTTTCTATTTTTTTTGACTCAGGTTTTATAAAATTCCAGGTAATCTTTATGAGTAATAGTCCGCTGACTAATTTTATAGGAAGCCATTCTATTAGCAATATATAGGTAATAAGGCAGGCAAACAGTATCCTTAAAAAAACTGCAGTAAATACTCCAATCATTGATGCCAATTTTGCATGCTTTTTTGGCAGTTCCCTAGTTGCCAGGGCAATTACTCCTATATTATCTCCACTTAAAACTATGTCAAGTAAAGTTATCTGCAAGGCTCCTGATAAAAAGGTAGCTAAATTATCCATTCCGTATACTCCTTTTAATAGTAGATTTTAGCAGTAAACACTAATTTTATTTCTACAAAATAATATATTCTTTTAATATGCCAAATATTACCTTATACATGTCCACTGGTTTTATTCTAACATATGCATTGCATAATGTAAAGTATATTATATAATGTGGTTTTTATATCTATATAATTTAAACTATAATATATCAATATAAGTAGGAGCTTTGCAATGAAAGGGTGAATTAAAATATTAAGGATAAGAACAGGTAAAAATACTTCAATTATTTTAATGATTTTTATCTTATTGCTCTCAAGTGTATTTTCCGTAAAAGCTGCATCTGGCGGAGATAATAAACCAATCCATGGCAAGGTTATTAAAATAGAAGCCAATGGTGATAAAAATTCTCAAAGATTTTCTAATGTAGATGTAAAAATTATTTCCGGGAATCTTAAGGGCAAAACAATTACTGTACAGAATTTCGTAGGAGGAAAGATAAAAGATGAGGATAGCAGTACTCAAAGTTTTGTAAAAGTTGGGGACGAAGTGCTAATTAATGTTGATAAATATGATAAAAAGGGAAATGTTGAAAAGGCATATATCTATGAAATAGTGAGATATAAATATCTTTATAAACTGGGAATGTTTTTTATTCTACTCTTAATAATTATAGGAGGGAAAAAGGGATTTAAATCAGTTATAACTTTGGCTATAACTGGATTTATGGTGCTGAAGGTTTTAATACCTCTTGTAATACAGGGGTTTAATCCAATAACTGTTTCTTCTCTTATATGCATGTTTGTAATTGCGGTAAATCTTATCATAATAGGCGGGAAAAATGAAAAAACCTTAGCAGCTATTATAGGAACTTCGGGAGGAGTACTTATCGCAGGAGCTATAGCAATATTTTCAAATTCTATAATAAGAGTAAATGGACTTACTGACGATCAAATGCAATCCATTATATATACTGCGCAAAATTCTAATTTTAATTTTCAGGGGCTTTTGTTTGCAGGGATAATCATGGGAGCCTTGGGTGCAGTTATGGATGTGAGCATATCCATAGCTTCTTCTGTAAAGGAGATTGAAGAAGTTAAACCGGATATAACCGTGAGAGAATTGATAAAGTCCGGTATGAATGTAGGTAAGGATATTATGGGGACTATGGCCAATACTTTAATACTTGCCTATGTAGGAGGAGCTATGTATATAATGATCATGATTTCCTCCTATTCTTATGGTACTTCCATTGCCACAGCTGTTGATCAGGACATTATTGCTTCAGAAATATTAAAGGCTTTGGCCGGCAGTATTGGATTGATTTTTGCAATTCCAATTACAACAGCTGTATCTGCGTTACTTGTTAAAAGGCATAGGGAAAAAATACAAAAAATACCTGAAGAAGAAAAATGAAAGTAACATTTTTTTATCTAAACAAATATAATACAGTGAAGTAAATTGAAATGGGAGGATATGAAATACAATGGAGGTCACTGTAAATTTTTATACTGTTTTAGATGAAAATTCTGAGGACTTAAAAAAATTTCATAGTCAAGTAAAGTCCAATGATCCTATATATTTAACTCTTCAGGTAGGAGATATTATAATATCCCAAAAGGATAATTTACAATATGTTATAGTTAAAACGGTGAAAAATCTTTATAAAGAAGAGTTGGATATATATATAGCTGGGGTAAAAAGCAAGGAAGAAATAATGGATGAAATAGAAAATCTGGCTAATAAGACTATAAAATCTGTATTGGAGTCCATTAAAGATACATTGGATTTTGATGAGAAAAAGGATTTTAGCAAAAATTAAACCTAAAAAACACTATTGAATTCATTTATTCTTATGATTTCAATAGTGTTTTTGATAATAGGAAGATTAAAATTTAGAGGTATGTGAGATGAACAAGAGTATATTAAAGAATTTAGCATGTGAAAGTAGAGATGAACTAATTGAAAGGGTACAGATTAGAGCCCTACAGTATGGTATACAGAAAGATAATATTGGAGATTCAAGTGATTACATAATTGTAAATGGAACTGTCCTCAGTAAAGAGGAAAAACTGCAAAGAAAAAAACTTATTGAGAGAATTAAAAATTTAAATGATAATGGGGAAAAGGGATATGACAAAGTTATTGAGAAAATTGCATATACCTGGTTTAATAGATTTGTAGCACTGAGGTTCATGGAAGTAAATGATTATTTACCTACAGGGGTTAGAGCACTATCTTCTTCTTTACCAGGAAATATTGAACCGGATCTAATAAGAGATGCTTTTGAAGTAGAGCTTCCGGTAGATACTAAAAAAATATACCACATGAAATCAAATAATGATATGGAAGGCCTATTTAAATATATGATAATAGCCCAGTGCAATAGCTTAAATAAAACCCTTCCATTTATGTTTGAAAAGCTGGGAAATAGTACTGAATTACTATTTCCAGGGGGAATTTTAAATGAAGGAGCTTTTATAAGAAGGTTGACAGATACAGACCTAATACCTGAAAGCGATTGGAAAGATGTAACTATTATAGGCTGGCTTTATGAATATTATATATCTGAAGAAAAAAATAAGGTCATGAAAGCGAAAAAGAAATATACTAAAGAAGAAATACCCTATGTTACACAACTTTTTACTCCAGATTGGATAGTTAGATATATGGTTGAAAATTCACTGGGAAGATATTGGGTGGAATCCCATCCAGAGCACAGTGATCTAAAGAAAAATTGGAAATTTTATATTGAAAATCCTCATACTGTGCTTGAAGAAAAATTGCTACCTTATATAGATAGGAAATTGAGAGTTGAAGACGTTAAATGTTTTGATCCGGCTTGTGGTTCTGGGCATATACTTATATATATGTTTGATGTATTATATCAGATATATGAGAAGTGTGGCTACATGCAGAGGGAAATACCAGAATTGATTATAAAGAACAATCTTTATGGAATGGACATAGATGACAGGGCATATCAATTGGCATGTTTTGCCGTTGTCATGCAGGGAATGAAATATAACAAAAAGCTTCTCAGAAGTGCAGAAAGAAAATCCAGGAGCAACGAGGCAAAAAGCATAAGTTTAAATATAGTGTCTATACAGGAGAGCAATAGTCTTAATGAGGATGATATAATTTATATAGCAGGGGAAAGATTGGGGAAAAATTATACTAAGACAAAAGCATTTATAGAGAAATTTAGAAATGCTAAAATATACGGCTCATTAATACAATTAAGGGAGTTTGATGAAAGCTTTTTTAAAAGTAGATTAAAATACATAATAAGCAATCCGGTGGAAAATTTAACTCAAAATGAAAGCAGAAAAAAGGTTATTAGACTATTGCCTAAGTATATAAAACAGGCTAAGATAATGTCAGAAACCTATGATATTCTAGTTACAAATCCACCCTATATGGGAAACAAGTATTTCAATCCATTGCTTGGGAAATATATTGCTGAAAATTATTCAGAGGTAAAAGCAGATATATTTTCTGCATTTATAGTATATAGTTTTTCCAAAGTTAAATATAATGGCTGTTTGGCATTTATGGTTCCCTTTGTATGGATGTTCATACAATCTTATGAAAAACTAAGGGAAATTATAATTCACCATAAGAATATAAGTAGTTTAATTCAGCTTGAGTATTCTGGATTTGAAGAAGCTACAGTGCCAATTTGCACATTTACTTTGAGAAATTACAATGTGGATATTGCGGGAGATTATATAAAATTGTCAAGTTTTAAAGGAGCTAGAAATCAACCGGTAAAAACTAGAGAGGCAATAGCTAATCCCTGCGTAAATTACAGATTTGCCGTAAATCAGAAAAAGATGAAAAGCATTCCGGGAAAGAGATTTGGATATTGGCTTACTGACCGGGAAATTGAAATACTAAACAGAGCAAAAGTCATAGCTGATGTTTCATTTCCATGTACGGGTATGCAGACGGGAAACAATGATGCATATATAAGGCAGTGGTTTGAAGTAGAATACGACCTTATAAGTTTCCCAGGAGAAGATAACGGTGAAAAATACTGGATACCATATCAGATGGGTGGGGAAGCCAGAAAATGGTATGGAAATGTGTCTGAAATAATTTATTGGAAGGATAATGGCCAAAAGGTAAAAAGGGAAAAAGGTTCTGTTATAAGAAATGAAAAATTTTTTTTCCACAGAGGTATAAGCTGGAAAAGAATAACTTCAGGTAGGAATACTATAAGGGTGCTAAATGAAGGCTTTATTTTTGATCAATCTGCAGACTCAATATTTGTAAAAAATGAAGCCGATTATAATTATATATTGTGCTTTTTCAATACTAAGATAATGATGAATATTTTTGAATTCATTTCACCTACATTGAATCTTACTGCAGGTACTGTTAAACAAATTCCTGTATATATGGAACATAACATATTACTGAGAAAAAAAATTGATTTTTTGTGTGAAGAATGTATACGTATATCTAAAAACCACTGGGATTCTTTTGAAACTTCATGGAATTTTAAGAAGCATCCTCTGCTGGTTTATAAAAAAGGATCAAATAGTATAGAGGAAGCTTATGATAATTGGCGTGATTTTTCAGAAAAACAATTCTGTAGATTAAAAGAAGCTGAAGAAGAATTAAATAGAATATTTATACAAATATATGGATTTGAAAATGAAATGACTGCAGAAATTGAAGAAAAAGACATTACAATAAGTAGGGCCAATAGGGAGAGG
Organism: Clostridium moutaii; assembly: GCF_041205085.1. NCBI lineage: Bacteria > Bacillati > Bacillota > Clostridia > Eubacteriales > Clostridiaceae > Clostridium > Clostridium moutaii. The sequence continues at coordinate 27,899 of NZ_JBGEWD010000009.1, read as the reverse complement.
GATATTAAATCCTTCATATCTTATGCGGTGGGATGTATGTTTGGAAGGTATTCTCTGGATACAGAGGGAATTGTATATGCCGGAGGAAAATGGAGTGATAAGTGGCAAGCCACAAGTGAAAGCTGGGAGGTTAGAAAGACAAAAATGGATGCAAAGGGTAATGTTATTTCTGATAATTGGGTGAATTCTACTTTTGTCCCTGCTCAGGATAATATCATCCCAATATTTGATGAAGGTTATTTTCAGAATGATATAGTATCTAGATTTATAAAATTTATAGGTATAACTTTTGGAGAGAAGAATTTATCACAAAATATTAATTTCATAGCACAAACTCTCAAAAAAAATAAGGATGAAAGTGATAAGGATACTATAAAAAGATATTTTCTCAAAGATTTTTTTAAAGATCATGTTCAAATATATAAAAAAAGACCTATATATTGGCTGTTTACTTCGGGAAATCAAAAAGCTTTTAACTGTTTAATTTATATGCATAGATATAATGAAGGTATTTTGTCCAAAATAAGAATGGATTATTTGCATGATCTTCAAGATAAATTAGACAGAAAAGAAAAATTCTTAACTCATATTATAGAGGAAAGTTATGATACCTATGAAAAGAGTTATGCAAAGAAAAAGCTATCAACCCTTTACAAAGCAGTGGATGAATTGAAACAATATGATGAAAAGTTGCATCATATTGCTGATATGAAGGTGGAAATTCATTTGGATGACGGAGTTAAAGCTAATTATGAAAAACTTGAAGCGCTTTTAAAATAGGATAATATACATATACAAGTACAAGGGGGTAAGAATGTGAAGTTTAGATTGGAAAAGGATTTGCTTGGAGAAAGGAAAATTGAGGCTTCAGCTTATTTTGGAATTAATACTAAAAGAGCTCTGGAAAATTTCAATCTATGTGGTAAAATAGTAAACCTGAATTTAATTAAAGAGATTGCACTTATAAAAAAAGCGGCTGCAATGGTGAATGCGGATTTGAAAGAAATAGGAAATGTTAAAGCCAATGCTATAATTAAGGCCAGCGAAGAGGTTATAGATGGTAAATTTGATGATCAATTTGAGTTAAGTGCATTTCAAGGCGGTGCAGGCACATCTACCAATATGAATGTAAATGAAGTCATAGCTAATAGAGCTATAGAAATACTTGGAGGCGAAAAAGGAGATTATGTACTGGTACATCCCTTAAATGATGTAAATATGTCGCAATCTACAAATGATGTATATCCTACGGCCCTTAGAATTACAGCTATACGACAGATAAGAAAGCTGAGCGGTTGTTTGGCAGATTTACAGGAAGAATTGCAGATAAAGGAAAATAAGTTCTCAGATATGATAAAACTTGGGAGAACTCAATTGATGGATGCACTTCCCATGATGGCAGGTCAAGGATTTGGAGCTTATGCCAAGGCAATAGCAAGGGACAGATGGAGAATTTACAAGGTAGAAGAAAGATTAAGGGAAATTAACATAGGAGGTACTGCTATAGGTACAGGACTTAATGCCACCAACAAATTCATATATGAGATGACAGATGTACTTCAAAATCTAACAGGTCTTGGTCTTGCCAGATCTGATTATCCCATGGATGTAACCCAGAATTGTGATGTATTTGTAGAAGTTTCAGGGCTTTTAAAATCCCTGGCTGTCAATCTTTTGAAAATTTCCAATGACTTAAGACTCTTGAATTCAGGTCCCAGAGGAGGAATTGGAGAGATAATTCTTCCTAAGGTCCAAGCAGGTTCCACAATTATGCCAGGTAAAGTTAATCCTGTTATAGCGGAAATGGTGGGTCAGGTGAGTATGAGGGTAATATCAAATGACACTGCTATTACCATGGCCAGTGCTTCAGGACAGTTGGAATTAAATGCTTTTACTCCACTTATTGCGGAATGTCTGCTTGAATCATTGGAGCTTTTGGAAAAGACAGTTATAATATTTAAGGAAAAATGTATTGAGGATATTCAAGTTAATGAAAAAAGGTGTGAGAAAAACCTTGAATCATCTACGGCTATAGTAACAGCTCTGGTACATTATATAGGATATGACAGGGCCAGTCAATTGGCGGAAAAGGCATTAAAGGGGAATAAAACAATAAAAAAAGTTTTATGTGAAGAAAAAATATTGTCCAAAGAAAAAATAGATGAGATTATGAATCCTTATCAACTTACAAAGCCAGGGATACCTGGAAAATAATATTGGAGGTGTAATTATGAGTTTAAATGAATCTCCCCGTTCTGTAAGAATACATATAGCTCTTTTTGGAAAAAGAAATGCAGGAAAATCAAGTATTATAAATGCTATAACTGAACAGGATATAGCTATAGTATCAGATGTAAGGGGAACTACTACAGATCCGGTGTATAAGTCTATAGAAATTTTGCCTATAGGCCCCTGTGTAATAATAGATACCGCAGGACTTGACGATGAGGGACAATTAGGTCATCTCAGGAAGAAAAAAACCATGGAAGTTTTAAATAAAACAGATGTATCATTGGTGGTAATAGATTTCACCGTTGGAGTTACGGATTATGACAGATATATGATAGATGAAATTAAAAGTAAAAAAATACCGTTAATAGTGGTGCTGAATAAAACTGATCTATTGAATATAGATAATGATTATGTTGAAAATATAAAAGCAGAATTGAATTTGCCGGTTATAGCAGTATCTGCTGCTTCGGGGAAGGGGATTAAAAAATTAAAAAATGAAATAGCAAATGTACTACCTGAAAACGAAGATAAATTTAAAATAATTGGGGATTTAATAAGTCCGGGGGATTTTGTGGTGCTTGTTACCCCTATTGATAAGGCAGCACCTAAAGGAAGACTTATACTGCCACAGCAGCAGACAATAAGAGATATTCTAGAAAGTGATGCCATGGCAGTAGTAACAAAAGAGTATGAACTTAAAGAAACATTGGAAAATTTAGCTAAAAAACCTAAAGTTGTAGTTACGGATTCCCAGGCATTTTTAAAAGTGGCAGCGGATACACCTAAAGATATTTTAATGACTTCCTTTTCCATATTATTTGCCAGATACAAAGGGGATTTAGTGGAGCTTATAAGGGGAGTAAAAACTATAAAAAAGTTGAAAGATGGAGATAAGGTGTTAATTGCGGAAGGATGTACCCACCATAGACAGTCTGATGATATAGGAAAGGTGAAGATTCCAAGGTGGATAAGGCAGATTACGGGGAAAAAAATAGATTTCCAATTTTCATCTGGTGTTTCTTTTACGGATGACATAAAAAGATATTCACTTATAGTTCATTGTGGTGGATGTATGTTAAATAGATCCGCCATGCTCTATAGGATCAATACTGCAAAAGAATTTAATGTACCTATAGTTAATTATGGTATACTTATTGCTTATGTTCAGGGAATATTGGATAGGGCTTTAAAACCATTTCCAATGGCTAAGATGATATGGGACAGTATGGAAAATTGATTTTTTTAAATCAACTGCGAAAATTATTAAAAAATTCTATATAAATATTCGGATATATTTTTGAATATAAAAGGCATAATTAATATCATTTAAGTGAATTAATCATGCTTTTTTTGAATGTAAAAAAATAGATAAGATATTAAAATATATTCATAAGTTATTTAAAAATAATTGTAATTTTGAATAAACATTGTAATTTAGATTCATTAAATGTATACATATATTGATAAATTATAAATAATAAAACGTTATTATGATAAAATGACAATAAAATAATATAAAAAATAATAAAATAGCATTGAATTGTATAAAAAATGGTGGTATTATTATAAAAACATTCATAATTGATTGCAACTCAATATGATTTTGGGAGGATGACTAGTATGACAATGAATAAGGGAATTAAAAGTAAAATACTAATTTCGTTTGTATGTATATTTGCACTTGTTTTATCTGCCTGTGGAAGTTCAGGGGGAAGTTCCGGCAGCTTGGGAAATGAAAAGAAAATTATCAATGTGGGCATGATGAATGCTCCAAGTGGCTTTAATCCATTGGAATGGACGGATGTAGCACAAGAAGTGAGTTGTGGATTGTTATTTCAGGATCTAGTGGAATTGGATGATGACATGACGTATAAGCCTATGCTGGCTGACTCCATTACAACTAAAGATAATAAGACATTTACAATTAAACTCAATTCAAAAGCTAAATGGAGTGATGGAAAACCTGTAACTGTAGATGATGAAACATATACCATTGGTCTTATATCCAATCCTAAAGTACCATCTACTGTGGCATCAAATTTTAATATCATTGAAGGACTAGATGATTCAGGTAAAAATACCTCTGGAAGTACGGATATATCCGGTGTAAAGAAGATTGATGATCATACCATGACTATCACAACCAAAGCACCTATGGAATTAACACTATTTGAAGATACAATAGGAACTAAACTTAAAGCTCTTCCTAAACATATACTTCAGAGCACTGCACCAGATAAAATTTATCAGAGTGCATTTATTCAGAATCCAACCGTAAGTGATGGACCTTTTAAACTGGAGAAATACGTAAAAGACCAGTATGTACAATTTGCTGCAAACAAAGACTATTTTAAAGGAACACCTAAATTAGACGAATTGATTTTCAAGATTATGCCAGGAGCTAATATAACTGCTCAATTGCAAAGTGGAGAAATTGATATGAACGATCCAAATTTAGGACAAATACCATTTGAAGATTATGGGAAAGTAAAGGCTATGAGTAATCTTAAAACAGATTCATCAGGTGTTCAAAGTACTATCCAAACTTTGATGATAAATGTACAGACTGTGCCTGATCCAAAAGTTAGAAAAGCTATTTCCTATGCCATAAACAGGAATATGATAATAAGCAGTCTGTTAAAAGGTGAAGGTCAGATAATCGAATTGCCCTATTTAAAAGAAAGTAAATTTGTAAATAAAGATTTAAAACCTACTGCGTATGATCCTGCAAAAGCCAAAGCACTTTTAAAAGAAGCAGGATGGGATCCAAACAAGGCCATAAACTTTGATATACCTACAGGGAATAAAGTTCGTGAGCAAGTTGCAGATATCATAACTCAAAATTTGCAGAGTGTAGGCATAAAAGTAAATCCTCAGAAATACGATTTTGTTACAAGTCTTGCTACAGCTAAAAAACACAATTTTGATATATATCTGGTAGGCATACCTGTTTATCCTATGAATCCGGATGTATCAGCTATATTAAAGACTGGACAGGGACTTAATTTATCACAGTACAGCAATGCGGAAATGGATAGCTTACTTTCAAAGGGTTTAAATCTTACCGATTCAGCTCAGGTAAAAGCAAATTATGACAGAGTACAGGAAATATTCGCACAGGATTTACCTTGTCCATCAGTATATGTTCAGAATCAGTTAAAAGCTGTAAATAAAAGAGTAACTTATGGAAAACCTAAGAATTATGGTATGTTCATTGATGTATATAAATGGGATGTACAAAGTAAATAATTGAAATCTGCAAAAGATTATATGTTAATTCAAACTTATAATCTTTTGCAGTATAAAAAGATTGTTTTACTATAAATATTATAGAAAGGATGATAAATATGAGTTGTTTGCTTTCCGTAGAACATCTTCAGACGGCATTTAAATCAAATAAAAAAGAAGTGGTATCTGTAGAAGATGTGAGTTTTGATATAAATCGTGGAGAAACAGTGGGCATAGTTGGTGAATCCGGCTGTGGAAAAAGTGTAACTTCTCTGTCTATAATGAGACTTTTAGGTAAAAAGGGATATATAAAAAAGGGACAGATAAAGTTTGACAATGTGGATCTTGCAAATTTGGGAGATAAAGAGATGAGAGACATCAGAGGCAACAAGATATCAATGATTTTTCAGGAACCAATGACTTCGCTGAATCCTATTTTTACAATAGGAGATCAGATAACAGAAGCTATAAAATTACATCAGGATATGGATCATAAAAAAGCGGAAGAATATGCAGTAAATATGTTGAATTTAGTAGGTATACCCAGAGCTGATAAGATAATTAATGATTATCCGCATACTCTTTCAGGTGGAATGAGACAAAGAGTAATGATTGCCATGGCACTTTGCTGTAAACCTGAACTTTTAATTGCAGATGAACCTACTACTGCACTGGATGTTACTATTCAGGCACAGATTCTGGATTTGATTAAAAAACTCAGAAAAGATATGAAAATGTCGGTTATGCTTATTACCCATGATTTGGGTGTTGTAGCGGAAATGGCGGATAAAGTTATTGTAATGTATGCTGGACAGGTAGTTGAGGAGACGGATGTGTTTACCTTATTTGACAATCCAAAACATCCTTATACCCAGGCACTTATAAAGTCAATCCCCCAGATTGATTCAAATGGAAACCAACGTTTGGAATCCATAAAGGGAATGGTTCCATCCACTTATCAGGGTATAGTGGGATGCCGTTTTCATAATCGCTGTCCCTATGCATCTGAACGATGCAAAATGGAAGCACCGGATTTAAATTCTACTGGTGAAGGTCATAAAGTGCGCTGCTTTTTAGCTGAAACTATGGAGGAAGCAGATAAGGAGGCAATATAGCTTATGATTAAAGAGGCAGAGAAACAGATGAAACCATTACTTTCCATTGAGAAATTAAAAACTTATTATCCTATAAAAAGGGGTATCTTATCAAAAACTGTTGGACATATAAAAGCAGTGGATGGTGTCGATTTAAAGATTTATCCAGGAGAAACATTGGGATTGGTAGGAGAATCAGGGTGTGGAAAATCTTCAATGGGCCGTACAATTGTAAGACTTGAAGATCCCACGGAAGGCAGCATATTTTTTAATAATGAAGATATTGCAGCATACTCAAATAAACGTATGGCTAGTATTCGTACTGAGCTGCAGATAATATTCCAAGATCCCTATTCTTCCTTAAATCCTAAGAAACGTGTATATGATATACTGGCGGAACCTCTTAAAGTTCATAAAATTGTACCAGATGACAAAATACCTGAAGAAGTTGATAGACTTATAGATTATGTGGAACTGCCTAAAAGTTTTAAAAATAGATACCCAAATGAATTTTCAGGTGGACAGAGGCAGCGTATTGGCATTGCAAGGGCACTTGCACTAAAACCAAAGCTTATTGTCTGTGATGAACCCGTGTCAGCACTGGATGTGTCCACTCAGGCACAGGTATTAAACCTCCTTAAAGATTTACAAGAGAAGTTCAATCTGACTTATCTTTTTATAGCTCATGGATTGGGAGCAGTAAAGTATATAAGCGATAGAATTGCAGTAATGTATTTAGGTAAGATAGTGGAGGTTGCAAGTACGGAGGAAATTTTTGAAAATCCAAAGCATCCATATACTAAGGCTCTTTTGAGTGCATATCCAATACCAAATCCACACATGAGGAACAAAGAGAGGGTTATTTTGGAGGGTGATGTGCCAAGTCCTGCAAATCCACCAAAAGGATGTAGATTTCATACCCGTTGTAAATTTGCTAAAAAAAATATATGCAGTGAAAAAACTCCAGAATTAAAACAGGTAAAAGGGGTAGGGAGTGAGGAACATCTGTCAGCTTGTTTTTTTCAGGATAGTTTTTAATTAATAAGGAGGACTTTTAAATGGGTAACTATATTGTTCGAAGAATATTAATAAGTATTCCAGTTTTAATTGGTGTAACTATAATAAGTTTTATAATCATTAATATGGCACCAGGCAGCCCGCTGGATAAAATGATTGATCCGCATCTGACTGCAGCTGATATTGCAGCCAGGAAGGCTGCACTGGGGCTAAATGGGCCACTGTATGTCAGGTATTTAAGCTGGCTTGGAAATGTACTTCACGGTAACTTGGGATATTCATTGACTTCATTTCAGCCTGTATCCCAAATAATAGGGCAGAGGATATTTCCTACTTTTTTGCTTATGGCTGCTGCTCTTATAATTGGATTTGTAATAGCTATTCCACTGGGAATTTTAAGTGCTACTAGACAGTATTCAAAATTGGATTATATAGCTACAACCGGATCACTTATTGGAATATCAGTTCCAACTTTTTTTCTTAGTCTTGTATTTATATATGTTTTTGCCCTGAAATTAAAATTATTACCTTCTGGAGGTATGATAACTTTAGGACAAAATAATGGATTTTTAGATGTACTTAAGCATTTGATATTGCCTGCCGTTGTTCTTGGGGTAAATGAAGCAGGAACACTTGTAAGATATGTGCGCTCCAGCATGCTGGAAGTACTGGATCAGGATTATTTGCGTACAGCAAGATCTAAGGGGCTAAAAGAATCCATAGTTATAAATAGGCATGCTTTTAAAAATGCAATGCTTCCTATTATAACTATAACAGGTCTGGAGATTGTCACTTTACTGGGTGGTTCTGTAGTTACAGAACAGGTCTTTCAGTGGCCAGGAATAGGACAACTTACTATATCTTCTGTAATGAGTCGTGATTATACCACTTTAATGGGTCTCATCTTATTTGGAACCATAGTTGTTATAGTGGCCAATCTTCTGATTGATATTATATATTCTATTGTGGATCCACGTATTAGGTATAACTAGGAGGTTAATATTATGAGCAAAATGGAAGCAGGATTGCAAAGTAGTTCAGGTGAATTAGCTGTTGAAACATCTGTAGCTAGTGAAAGTTATACACATTTAATTATAAAGCGATTTAAAAAGCATAAAATGGCTGTAACGGGAGTTATATTCATATTTGTACTAGCTATAATCGCAGTATTTGCTCCGCTTATAGCTCCTAAAAGTCCATATGCTGTAGAAAATTTATTTGGTGCTGCGCCATCTTCCAGTCACTTACTTGGAACTGATCAGGTTGGCAGGGATGTGTTAAGTCGTCTTATATATGCCGCACGAGTTTCTCTGCTTGTTGGTATTGGAACTATGATTTTAAGTGTGAGCATAGGTACGGTACTTGGACTTATATCAGGATATTTTGGTGGAAAAATTGATATGATTATTATGCGTATAACAGATATTTTTATGTCATTTCCTCAGATGATGCTTATATTAGTGGTGGTAAGTATTATTGGGCCTGGTCTTAGGAATATTATATGGGTTCTAGGTTTTTTGGGGTGGCCGGGTGTAACACGTTTGGTTAGAGGAAATGTACTTTCTATTAAAGAAATGGATTATGTAAAATCTGCTGTAGCACTTGGATTTAGTACCCCAAGATTATTGTTTTCCCATGTACTTCCAAATACTATGGCGCCTATTTTGGTAAATGCAACTTTTGGAATTGCCAGAGCTATTATATATGAGGCTTCACTTAGTTTTCTGGGAATGGGGGTACAGCCACCTACTGCAAGCTGGGGGAATATGCTTACGGACGCCCAGGCTCTTACTGTTTTGACAAGCGAACCATGGCTGTGGTTTCCACCAGGAATTATGATTGTTCTCACTGTATTGGCATTCAACTTCATTGGTGATGGTTTAAGAGATGCTTTTGATCCAACAAATGCAAGGTAATCAAAATTTTTATTAAAAAGTGAGGCAGAATTTTATGGCGGATAAAAATGAGATCATATCTATCATAGAGGAAAAAAGGAATTTATTTATTGAAGTTAGTGATAAAATATGGGAATTTGCTGAAAATAGTTTTAAAGAATTTAAGTCATCCAATCTTTTATGTAATGTACTTGAAGATGAAGGTTTTACTGTTTATAAAGGTGTAGCAGGTATTGATACTGCATTTAAAGCAGTTTATGGCAGCGGCAAACCGGTGATTGGAATTCTAGGTGAATATGATGCATTGTATAATTTAAGTCAAAAAGAAAAAATTGCACAAAAACAGCCTTTAATTGAGAATGGAAATGGACATGGATGCGGACACAATGCATTAGGTGCAGGCTCTCTTGCAGCTGCAGTGGCAGTTAAGGATTATTTAAAAAAACATAATAGGAGTGGAACTGTATGTTATTTTGGATGCCCTGCAGAAGAAGGGGGTTCAGGTAAAACTTATATGGTTAGGGAGAAAGTATTTGAGGGTGTGGATGCAGTCTTTGGATGGCATCCACAAAGTATAAATGCAGTATTGGGCAGCAGCATGACTGCAAATATAGAGACTTATTTTAGATTTCATGGTGTAAGTGCCCATGCAGCAGATTGCCCTCATCTGGGAAGAAGTGCACTGGATGCAGTGGAACTTATGGACATTGGAACTAATTATTTAAGAGAGCACATAATATCTGATGCAAGAATACATTATGCCATTACCAACAGCGGCGGTCTCTCGCCTAATGTTGTACAATCCTATGCAGAAGTGCTTTATTTGATAAGGGCTCCTAAAATGAAACAGGTAAAGGAAATTTATGAGAGAGTTATAAATATTGCAAAAGGAGCTGCACTTATGACGAGTACTACTTATGAAATTATTTTTGACAATGCACTTTCAAATCTTGTCATAAATAGTACTTTAAATAAAATAATGTATGAAAAAATGTTGGAATTGGGACCTGTGATTCCAGATGAAAAAGATATAGAATATGCTGAAAAGATAAGGGAGACTTTAACTGAAGAGCAGAAAAATTATTTTCCAATTGTTATAAATCAGGAGTTTAAAGATGGATTAAAAGAAAAAGCTATTGCAGATTTTATTATGCCCTATAAAGAGAGCTCCCATATAATTCATGCATCTTCGGATGTAAGTGATGTAAGCTGGGTGGTTCCAACAGCACAGTGCTTTACATCTTGTTATGCATTGGGTACACCAGGCCATTCCTGGCAGGTTGTAGCCCAGATGAAGGGAGAATTTTCTCATAAAAGTATGCTCATGGCAGGAAAAATTATAGCACTTTCTGCACTGGAATTGTTTGAAAAGCATGAGCTCATAAATAAAGCCAAAAAAGAATTAAAGGAAAGGCTTCATGGAGAAAAATATGTATGTCCTATTCCTCCGGATATCAAGCCTTCTTTAAATAGAAAAAATTTTAATCAATAATTTATTGGAGTGATTTTAAACGTGGATACTTTAAAAAGGGCTGATGAGATAAAACCATGGATGGTTGAACTCAGAAGAGATTTTCACATGCATCCGGAGCCATCTTATGAAGAGGTTAGAACATCAAAAATTATAGCTGAAGAACTTAAAGAAATGGATATAGAGGTTATTACCACAGGGAAAACAGGTGTTATTGGATTGCTAAAGGGAGAAAAACCGGGAAAAGTCATTGCACTTCGTGCAGATATTGATGGGTTGTCTGTTACAGAGGATACTGGACTTCCCTATAGCTCAAAAAATCTCGGATACATGCATGCTTGTGGACATGATACTCACATTACGGAACTACTGGGAGCTGCAAAAATATTGTCTGATTTAAAAGATGAATTATGTGGCAGCGTAAAATTTATTTTTCAGCCAGCAGAAGAGGCCGCAACTGGTTCGGATTATATGATAGAACATGGAGCCCTTCAGAATCCTAAAGTAGATATGATCATAGGAATGCATACTTTCGGTATGCTGGAAACTGGTAAAATGGTAGTTCAAAAGGGACCTTTTATGGCTTCGGGAGATAAATGGCATCTTATAGTAGAGGGAAAATCCTGTCATGGCTCTTCGCCGTGGCAGGGAGTAGATGTTATGCCCTGTGCTGTTGCAATAATGGAAGGATTTCAAACCATCGTAACCAGATTTAATGATGCAAGAAATCCCATAGTTATTAATGTGGGAACTGTAAATGCTGGTGAAAGGTTTAACGTGGTTCCGGGAAAAGTTGAAATGATGGGAATGAATAGGACATTTTCAAAGCATTCCCGGGAAATGATGCCTAAATGGATGAAAAAAATAATAGATGGCATATGCGGTGCATATGGCTGTACATATGATTTTAAGTATAAAGAGGGATACAGTCCCACTGTCAATGAAGATACTTCAACTGAGTTTGCAGAAAAATCAATAGCTAAAATAATAGGTGAAGAGAATATAATTCAAATAGGAAAAATTATGGGTTCTGAAGATTTTTCTTCTTACCTTGAAAAAGTACCGGGGACTTTTATGATACTGGGTGGTGGAAATAAGGAAAAAGGATACATGTATTCACAACATTCCAATCACTTTACCATTGATGAAAATTGTCTTCCCATAGGAGCTGCAGCTTATGCTCAAGTAGCTTTGGATTTCTTAAAAGCTTAATTAAAATTGGAGGTAATAAAAAATGAGTACTCTAGAGAAAGCTAAGGCAATAAAACCATGGATGGTTGAGCTCAGAAGAGATTTTCACATGCACCCGGAACCATCTTATGAAGAGGTTAGAACATCAAAGATGATAGTTGATAAGCTTAATGAAATGGGTATAGAAACCACTCTTACGGGAAAAACCGGAGTGATTGGATTATTGCATGGAAAAAAAACTGGAAAAGTCATTGCACTTCGTGCTGATATTGATGCATTGTCAGTTAATGAAGAAACAGGGCTTCCCTATAGTTCCCAAAATCCAGGTTATATGCATGCTTGTGGACATGATACTCATATTACGGAACTTCTGGGAGCTGCAAAAATATTGTCTGATTTAAAAGATGAATTATGTGGCAGTGTAAAATTTATTTTTCAACCTGCAGAGGAGGTTGGAACTGGCGCAGCGTATATGATAAAACATGGGGCTCTTGAAAATCCTAAAGTGGATATGATCATAGGTATGCATACTTTTGGACTAATCGAAACCGGAAAGGTAGTAGTTCAGGAGGGATTTCTCATGGCTTCTGTAGATACCTGGCATCTTACTATAGAAGGAAAATCTTGTCATGGTTCTTCGCCGTGGCAGGGAGTTGATGTTATGCCTTGTGCTGTTGCAATAATGGAAGGATTTCAAACCATTGTAAGCAGATTTAACGATGCAAGAAATCCTATAGTTATAAATGTAGGCACTGTAAATGCAGGAGAGAGATTTAATGTGGTTCCTGGAAAGGTTGAAATGACTGGAGCAAACAGGGCATTTTCAGATTATTCCAGAGAAATGGTGCCTAAATGGATGAAGAGAATGATAGATAATATATGTGATGCATATGGTTGTAAAGCTCAATTTGGATATGAAATGGGATGCAGTCCTACTGTTAATGAAGCTGAGTCAACTAAATTTGTGAAGAAATCTGCAGCTGGAGCCATAGGCGAAGAAAATATAATTCAGATACCACCGGTTATGGGTTCTGAGGACTTTTCAACCTATCTTAAGAAAGTACCGGGGACTTTTATGATACTGGGCGGTGGAAATAGGGAAAAAGGATGCATGTATTCACAACATTCCAATCATTTTACCATTGATGAAAATTGTCTTCCTATAGGGGCTGCAGTTTATGCCCGGATAGCTGTGGATTTTTTGCAAAATTAATATCTTGAATTCTATTTTCAAAGCTACAGCATGTTTATATTGTATTTTAGCATAGGGGTGATTTAAAAATGGGTAAGATAGTATTAGCTGAAGACGAACCTATTACTAGAATGGATATTTATGAGATGCTTACATCTTCAGGATATGATGTGGTGGGAAAAGCTTCTGATGGACTTCAAGCGGTAGATTTATGCAGAAGGTGTAGACCGGATCTGGCCATCATGGATATAAAAATGTCTAAATTGGATGGTATACAGGCTGCACAATTAATAATAAAAGAAGAGCTGGCGGAAGCTGTGATAATGCTTACAGCCTATAGTGGAAAAGAATTTATCAATAAGGCCAAGGAAATTGGTGTTTTCGGGTATATTGTAAAACCTATAGATGAAAGAAAGCTGATTCCCCAAATTGAAATTGCAATATCCAAAGGCAGGGAGATAAAATCAATTAGAAATAAAGTCATAGAGATAAAACAGCAGGCTGAAAAAACTAAAATAATCTACAGAGCTAAAGAACTGCTCATGGAAAAATATAGTATAACTGAAAATGAAGCCTATAGCAAAATACGAAAACTTAGTATGAACAATCAGTGTTCAATTCTGGAAACTTCAAAAAAACTGATAGATTTCAACAATAGGCATGTTAAATAGAAAATGGGGGAATACACATATGCTGCGAGAATTATGTAAAAAAAATACATATTTAAGTGAAGAGGATATATGTATTTTAGAGAGAATAGAAAAATGTATTCCTTATATTTCTAATTTAGTTAGAGCTGATATTTTTATAGATTGCTTAATTAGAAACTCTGACACAGCAATAGCAATTGCACAGGCAAAGCCTGCTAATCAAGTATCACTTTACAGAACTTCCACGGTTGGAGAGCTGGTCTTTAGGCAAAATGAACCGGCAGTTTTGAGAACCCTTGAAATAGGTGTTGGAACTGCTGATTTAAAGGCAATTACGCAGGAAAATATAGTTGTGAAACAAAACACTGTACCCATTAAAAATAACCTGGATGAAATAATTGGAGTACTTATAATGGAAAAAGACATAACTGAGGACGTAAGTAAAAACAGGAATATGGAGATTTTATCTGAAACCACGGAACAATTGACAGAAGCACTTATGAATTTAAAAAATCATGATTTGCCAAGTACCATAGATTTTAATTTGATAAATGATGCCATTGTCATATTTAATCAGTATGGAAATTCTGTTTATGCCAACCATAATGCTGAAAACCTATATAGGAAACTTGGGTATAAGGATAAAATAATAGGTATGAAATTTGAGAATTTAGTTTTGAATAAAGTCAGTTTTTATGAAATACTAAAGCATAGTAAGTCAACTTTATATGAAACTGAGGTAAGTCATTTTTCCCTTCAGGTAAAATATGCAGTGACAAAAAGTTCTTCTAATATTTATGGAGTGGTTATGCTGGTTAAGGATATAACTGACATAAAGGAAAAGGAAAAGCAGCTTATTTTAAAAGCTGTAGCTATCAGGGAAATACACCACAGAGTTAAGAACAATCTTCAGACTATAGCCAGTATTTTAAGATTACAATCTAGAAGGATAAATAATAAAGAAGCAAAAAAGGCTTTTGATGAAAGTATAGGAAGAATACTCAGTATAGCGGCAACACATGAGGTATTATCACAAAATGGAATAGACGATGTGGACATAAAAGCCATTTTATCTAAAATCAGGGACAATGCCTTAAAAAATTTATTTCAGTGTAGTAAAAAAATTAATATAAAGCTCCTGGGAGACAGTTTTCGTGTAAATTCAGATAAGGCTACATCCATAGCAATTGTCATAAATGAGCTTCTTGAAAATCCTATTAAACATGCTTTTATCGATAATGATGAAGGTGTCATAGAAATAACCATAAAAAAGGGAATTATGTATTCCAATATATCGGTAATTGACAATGGCAACGGTTTTGACACAAGTCAAATAAAGGATAATAGTCTTGGCTTAAATATTGTCAAGAGTATAATAAAAGATAAATTAAAGGGTGACATAAATATTGAATCCAGTAAAAGCGGAACAAAAGCAGTATTTTCTTTTAAGAATTAACAGGTAATATTATAATTCTCTAAAATATTTTTCAGCGAAAGATTTGAAAAGATAATCAGATTTTGTAAGGTATTTTTCCTCTTTCCAGGTAAGATATATTGTTCGCTCGCATTTAGGCATATCTATATGTATAAGGGAAATTGAAGGACCAATAAGTTTTGTCCAGGATATGGAAGGAACAAATGCAACTCCAAGTCCTGCCTTTATAAGCCCCCTTACCATTGATGGCTCATCACTTTCAAAAACTATATTGGGAATAAATCCTGAATATTCACAAAATATGTCCGTTATCCTTCTCAAGGCTTTATTTGGTTTAAGACTTATAAAAGCCTCATCTTTTGCTTCAATGAGATTTATACTTTTTTTACAGGAAAGAGGATGGTTGTTCGGTACGCCAAGGTATATTTCTTCTGTTCTAAGGGGAATACTAAATTTGTTTAAAATATCCGAGTAAGAGGATAAAATTGAAAAATCGCAGTCATCACTGCCGTATTCATTTTCATTTTGAAAAAGGCTGAAACCCACTTTAGGATATATTTCTCTGAAGGAACTTAAAAGATCCGGAATAAGTCCGGATGCAGATAGTACCATAAGTTTTATATTTTGAGGCTCTTTTTCCTTCATGTCGGTTATTTGCCTTTTACCATCCTCTATGGATCTTAGTGCGGAATGTATTTTTTCAAAAAATACTTTGCCATATTTGTTTAATCGTATATTTCTGCCGCTTCTGTCAAATAATTTAACGCCCAGTTCATTCTCAAGCTGCCTAAGTGTCCTGCTGAGAGCAGGTTGAGATACAAGAAGAAGTTTTGATGCCTTAGTCATATTTTCATATTTAGCTATAGTTTGAAAATACTTAAGTTGTTGAAGTTCCATAATAAAATCCTCCTTATAACAAATATGTTATATACATATATAATAACATGTATTGGAAGTTATAAAAACAAAAGACTAAAATCTTAATTGTAGGGGTGATGTAAATGAAACAAATCAACTTAAACGAGAGAAAATGGAACACAAGACATCTTGAAAAGGAAAAAAAACTTAATGATATTTTAAAAATATTTAAAGGAAAGATAATACCACCTGATAAAATTGTAGATGTAATGGAAAGGGCAATATATCCCGGAAATATAGTAACCCTTGAAGGTGATAATCAGAAGCAGGCATCTTTTTTGTCAAAATCACTTCTAGAGGTTGATAGTAAAAAGGTGAATAATCTCCATATGGTCATATCAAATCTTTCAAGAACTGAACACCTCCAGATATTTAAAAAGGGAATAGCAAGCGTGCTGGATTTTTCATATGCAGGGTCTCAAAGTGTAAAGGTATCCAATATGATAGAGGATGGAACAATAAAGATAGGAGATATTCATACTTATCTTGAACTTTATTCAAGGTTGTTTGTAGATCTTATTCCAGATGTAACACTTGTTGCTGCGGAAAAGGCAGATAAAAATGGCAATCTTTATACAGGACCAAATACTGAAGAAACTCCCGTATTAGTGGAGGCAGCAGCTTTTCATGATGGTATAGTCATAGCTCAGGTAAATGAAATTGATGATTATCTGCCAAGAGTAGACATACCTGGTTCATGGGTGGATTTTATAGTGAAATCCAATGAACCATATGATATAGATCCATTGTTTACAAGAGATCCTGCAAAAATAAATGAAGTTCAAATTCTCATAGCCATGATGGTTATAAAGGGAATATATGCAAAACATCATGTTATTTCCTTAAATCACGGTATAGGATATAATACGGCGGCCATTGAACTTTTACTTCCCACCTACGGTGAATCCCTTGGACTAAAAGGTAAGATATGTACCAACTGGGTTCTTAACCCTCACCCTACGCTTATACCTGCAATAGAAACAGGATGGGTTAAAAGCGTATACAGCTTTGGCGGAGAGCTTGGGATGGAAAAATATGTGGCTTCAAGATCCGATATATTTTTTGATGGAAATGACGGCAACTTGAGGTCAAACAGAATTTATGCACAGATGGCAGGCCAGTATGCATTAGATGCTTTTGTAGGTTCCACACTTCAGATAGACAGCCATGGGAATTCTTCAACTGTAACGGCAGGAAGGCTTTCAGGATTTGGAGGAGCTCCTAATATGGGATCTGATTCAAGAGGAAGAAGACATTCCACTGCTGCCTGGCTTGATATGATAACTGAAAAAGGTGAAACAGAAAAAGGAAGAAAACTTGTAATTCAAACTGTTGAAACTTTTAAAAGAGGGGACAATCCTGTATTTGTAGATAAACTTGATGCAGTGAAAGTTGGAAAAGATTCAGGACTTTCTGTAACACCTGTAATGATATATGGTGATGATGTTACTCATGTCGTAACTGAAGAGGGAGTAGCTTATTTATATAAGGCACAAAACATAAATGAAAGAAAAAAGGCCCTTGCAGCAGTTGCAGGTGTAACTGATCTTGGACTTGAAATAACAGGTGATGAAATCAATGATCTCAGAAGAAAAGGAATTGTTGCCTATCCTGAGGACATGGGAATAAAAAGAACTGATGCAAAGAGAAATCTTCTTGCTGCAAAAGATATAGATGATCTTGTTCAATGGTCCCAGGGACTCTATGAGCCACCTGTGAAATTCAGAAATTGGTAGATGGGAGATGTAAGTTATGGAGGTATATGAATTTGAATATGAAAATTGTAATGAAAAGGTATATAAAAAAAGTCATACAGGAGTTGTAGGACCAAAAAATCTTGAAGTTATTATTGAACCCAATAATAAGGACAATGTATCGAAAGTAACTATAAGGACAGGAATTGTAGGGGAAAAAAATATATACAAGAATATTATGAATAGATTTTTTAAAAAGCATCCTGTATCCGTTGATATGAAAATAAATGATTCTGGAAATACACCTGGTATAATAGAATTCAGGATACTTGAAGCATTGGAGGAGAGTAAAGATGTTATTGAAGGATAGTTTCATTGAATTAAAAGGCAGGGAAAGAGCAAAAATAATTTTTGACAATGGGACTTTCAGAGAACTTTTAGGACCATATGATTATATGGAATCTACACATCTTGAAATTCAGGATGTTGTTCCTGAAAGTGATGACGGAGTTATAGTGGCAAGAGGAAAGATAAATGGACAGGAAAGCCTTGTTATATCAATAGAAGGTACATTTTTAAAGGGTGGAATAGGAGAAGTTTCAGGAGCAAAGTTTTCAGGAGCACTGAACATTGCCTTAAAGGAAAACAAAAGGGGAAATAAGATAATTCCAATAATTATGTTTGACAATGGAGAAGTAAGGCTTCAAGAAGCCAACTATGGGCTTATGGCCGTTTCTGAAATACAATCCGCAGTTGTCGCACTTAGAAAATATGTGCCTGTTATTGGGGTTATACCTGGAAGCAGGGGGAATTCCGGATCAATGGCAGTAACTGCAGCCTTGTGTTCCATTTTAATAATGACAAAACACGGAAAGTATTTTATGAATGAACCTGCTGAAATAGAAGAAAGAGTGGGGGTTAATGAATTTAATTCCAGAAATAAATCTCTTATATGGAGTACCATTGGAGGAAAAGCTAGATATGATCAAGGATTTTGTGATTATTTAGCTCATGATGATATAGAAAGTATAAGAAACAATATAATCAAGGCCATGGTTTCTGATGGAAATAAAGATTTAAGAAGCAGAAAACAGAAATATTACCTGGATAAAATAGATAATATTGATTCTGCTCAAAAAGTAGATGTGAAACAAATAAAGAATCCTGTAAGCAGAGGAAGAATATGGTTTGAAAAATTATCTGGAAATAATGGAACTGATGTTGTCGATGACTCGGTTCTGAGCACAATAGCCAGTTTTGATGGAGACAAGGTCTATGTTATATCTGTAGTTCCAAATTCAAATAATAGATTTAAAGGTGCAAAAGATGGAGAAATAGGATTGTATGAAGGATGGACCATTGCAGAAAGAATAAGGTGGATAGTGGAAAAGGATAAACACAAGCCCAGAAATAAAAAAACCCCTATAATAGCTGTTGTGGATGTACCAGGACAGGCTTATGGGTACGATGAGGAACTTTTTGGAATATTTCAGTCTTGTGCTTCTGCAGTGGATGCCTATGCAACTGCCAGAGAAGAAGGACATCCTGTAATTTCTCTTATTGCAGGTAAAGCAGTATCTGCAGCATTTCTTTCACATGGATACCAGGCTAATAGAATTATAGCTTTTGATGATCCAAAGGTATTTGTTCATGTAATGGAAAAGGATTGTTATGCTAAATCCTTGAAAAAGGACATTGAATACGTAGATAAAATGAGTAAAAAGGTTCTGGGAATATCCTATGATATAAAGTCTTATGGAAAGCTTGGTTCACTTTCAAATATTATAAAGGGCATAAATGTAGATGATCCGGCGGATGAAGAGGTGGAAAAAGTCAAAGAAATCATTAAAGTCAATATAGATGATATAAGAAATTCATCTTCTACAGAGCTGGGTGCTGGAGTTAGGTCTAAAAGTGTGCAGAATGGAAGATATGCATCAATTGAAGCTGTAAAAATGTTACAAAAAGAATGGAAATCGATTCAATAATAAAAATACGAATATTTTATTGAATTATTATAAAAATGCACTTTACATTAACAAATTATTATGATAAACTTACTATAAATTAAAAAGTAAGTGCAATGGAGCAGTTACTTTACATCAAAAGTTTTTAATATTTCTGAAAAATTAATAGAATTTTAATAGGCAAAGGAGCTTAAACACAGGAGTGTTTAGGCTCTATTTTTTAAATTGAAATTTTCTAATAAAAGAGGTGATTGCAGAAAATAATGGAAGATAAAATTTTAAGTGTGGGAATTGATATTGGGACAAGCACTACACAGATTATATTTAGTCAAATCACAGTGCAAAATACAGCTAACTCTTTTCTTGTCCCTAATATCAAAATTACAGATATAAAGATAATTTACAGAAGTGGAATATATTTTACACCCTTAATATCCAGAGAAAAAATAAATTTAAAAAAATTAAAAGAGATAATACTAAAGGAATATGAAATGGCAGGTATTTGTAAAAAGAATATTTCAACTGGAGCCATAATTATAACCGGTGAGACTGCAGGAAAAGAAAATGCTAAGGAGGTTTTAAATGTTCTTTCGGACTTAGCAGGTGACTTTGTAGTTGCAACAGCAGGACCGGATTTGGAAGCTATATTGGCAGGTTATGGTGCTGGAGCGTGTGATATATCAAAGAATAAAGCAATTAAAATTATAAATTTTGACATAGGTGGAGGGACAACCAATTGCGCTGTATTTTCAGAAGGGAAAGTGGTGGATTCTTTTGCATTTGATATAGGAGGGAGGCTTATACAATTTGATGAAGAAGATAAAATAATCTATATATCGGATAAGATAAAAAAACTCATATATAATTTAAAATTAAATCTTTCCATTGGAGAAAAGCCTGAATTCGACGATTTGAAAATTCTTACAGACGTGTTTGCAAAAGTGATTTTTGAAACTTTCAATAACCAAGATTTATCCAGGGAAGAGGAGAAACTTTTTATTCAGCATAAAAGTAAAAATATGAAGTCACAATTTCTTATGTTCTCAGGTGGAGTATCTGAATTTGTATACAGCAGTTTAAAAATAGACACACTTTCAGATACTTTAAGATTCAAGGATATAGGACCTGTCCTAGGGTATTCCATAAGGCAAATATTTAAAACACAAAAAGATAAATTGCTGCAGCCTAAAGAAAAAATAAGGGCTACTGTAATAGGGGCAGGAAGCCATTCTATAAAGATAAGTGGGAGCACTATAATGTTTGAAGATGATATATTGCCTGTAAAAAGTATTCCAATTGTGAAAATCCCCATGGGTGAAGATGAGGAAACTGAGTCCATTTATAAAAATATATGCAGCAAGTCCAGAATGTATAAAGATACAAATTGGGCAATTGCTTTTAGAGGACCTAAATCTCCTAAATATTCACAGATAAAGAAAATAGCAAGTGCCATAGTTAAAGCCTTTAGCTGCAGTGATAATCCTATAATTGTAATTATAGAAAGTGATTTTGCAAAAGCATTAGGACAAACTATTAAAAATATTGATTCAAATCATAAAATAGTATGCATTGACAACATAGAGGTGACAAATGGAGATTATATTGATATAGGAAAATCTATATCAGGGGTAGTACCTGTAGTTATAAAAACTTTGATTTTCAAAGGCTGATTGAGAAAATGATTATTTAAAATAGTAGGTGATTTACATGATATTAAAGACCAGACTTTTTAAAAAGACATATTGTTTTAAGAATATAAAAGATGTACTTGCTAAAGCCAACGAAGAAAAATCGGGAGATGCTTTAGCTGGCATTATAGCAGAAAGTGATGCTGAGAGGGTGGCAGCAAAAGTTGTTTTATCTGAATTAACTCTTGAAGATTTAAGAAATAACCCGGTGGTACCATACGAAAAAGATGAGGTTACCAGGGTTATACAGGATCAGGTGGATGAAGCCTGTTACAATAAAATCAAATCTTTAACTGTAGGTGAATTTAGAGAGTTTCTATTGGGAGCTGATGAAAAGAGCATAAAGGAAATAAGAGAAGGCTTGACTTCCGAGATGATAGCAGCGGTTACCAAGCTCATGAGCAATATGGACTTGATCTATGCAGCTAAAAAGATAAAAAATCTTGCCACATGCAATACTACAATTGGGAAAAAAGGTACGTTTTCATCGAGAATTCAACCTAACAATGCCAAAGATGATGTAGATGGAATTATGGCATCTGTAATGGAAGGTATAAGTTACGGTATAGGTGATGCAGTCATAGGATTAAATCCTGTAGGCGACAGTACGAATGAAGTTGTGTTGATTTTAAATAAATTTGAAGAATTCATAAAAAAATGGAACATACCTACTCAAAATTCTGTTTTAGCCCATATAACCACTCAGATGGAAGCACTCAAAAGAGGAGCCCCTATGGACTTGATGTTCCAAAGTATAGCAGGCTCACAAATATCAAATACAGCTTTTGGTATAGATGTAAAACTTTTGGATGAAGCATATGAACTCATGAAAGAGAAGAAGAATTGTACAGGTGATAATTTTATGTATTTTGAAACAGGGCAGGGTTCTGAACTCTCCTCAGAAGGGCATAATGGAGCAGATCAGGTTACCATGGAAGCAAGATGTTATGGTCTTGCCAAAAGATACAAACCATTTTTGGTAAATACAGTAGTTGGATTTATAGGACCTGAGTATTTATATGATGGCAAGCAGACTATAAGGGCGGGACTTGAAGACCATTTTATGGGCAAGCTTTCCGGGCTTCCTATGGGAGTTGATGCATGCCATACAAATCATATGAAATCGGATCAAAATGATTCTGAAAATTTAGTTGTACTTCTTGGGGCAGCTGATTGCAATTATATTATGGGAATACCGGTAGCAGATGACGTAATGCTCATGAATCAGACCACCAGTTATCATGATGTTGCTGCAGTCAGGGAAATAATGAATAAAAGGCCTATAAAAGAGTTTGAAGACAGCATGGAGAATCTTGGCATAATGAAAGCGGGAAAGCTTACGGAAAAAGCTGGAGATCCTTCTATATTTATAGTTTAGAGGTGAACAATTATGAACGAACAATTTATAAGAGATATATCTGGTATTGATTATACTTCAAGAGTTACAGTGCAAAATCCATTGAGTGTGGAAAGTTGTAAAAAATTAAAAAAAAGTACAAATGCCAGAATATGTGTGGGAAGAGCTGGCTGCAGATATAGGACTGAAACTTTGCTTAGATTCCTGGCAGATCATGCAGCGGCTATGGATTCCGTGTGGTCCCATGTAGATGAAAATATTATAGATAATTTAGGATTTTTTAAGATACAAACTCTTGTCAAGGATAAAGAAGAGTATATAAAAAGGCCGGATTTAGGAAAAAAGTTTTCTGTAGAAACTATGGAAAAAATAAAACACAACTGCATTAACAATCCCGATGTTCAAATAATAGTGGCAGATGGCCTTAGTGCCTATGCCATAGATGCAAATCTGGAAGATATGTATTCCATAATTTTAGATGGAGTTAGGGCAAAAAAATATAAAATAGGCACCCCTGTATTTGTTAAATATGGAAGGGTAGCTGCAATGGATAGGATAAGTGAAGCATTGGGTGCTAAAGTGACGGTATTATTGGTGGGAGAAAGGCCGGGACTTGTGACCAATGAAAGTATGAGTTCCTATATGGCATATGAATCAAGTACTTTAAAACCTGAATCCCAGAGAACGGTGATTTCCAATATATATAAAGACGGTACCCCACCGGTGGAGGCAGGTGCTCAGATAGCTCATTTAATTGAAATAATGATGAAAGAGAAAAAGAGTGGAATTAATTTAAAAATATAAAATTTTAGAGGCGGTGCAAATTATGAAAAAAACAGAAGGTCATTTAGAAAACAGCATTGAATCCAGTAGTTACAAACAGGAACTTAAGAGAAATTTGAAATTATTCAGTTCTTTTGCCGTAGCCTTTTCTTTTATTTCCATAACAACCGGTATATTTGCAAATTATAAGTTTGTGATTTCTACTGCCGGACCTGCAGGAATCTGGTCCTGGGTCATAGCTTTTATTGGACAGCTACTTGTTGCACTTATTTTTGCGGAACTTTCAGGGGTAATACCCGTTTCAGGATATTCCTATCAGTGGATTAAAAGATTGTCTACAAATATGATGGGATGGATAATAGGTTGGGTATGTATTTGCTTTTTGGTTTTGGTTGTTCCGGCAATTGATTCCGGGCTTGCACCAATAGTTGCCTCTCTAATGGGGCTTTCAGGTACTCCTTCTCAAATATCCATGATAGTAATTGCTACACTGATTATTCAGGCTGTTATAAATATTATAGGAGTAAAACTTGCTGCTTTTATAAATAATGCAGCAGTGTTTACAGAAAGTATCGGAATAATTTCACTTACAGTTATATTGCTTATAATCTCCTTGAAAAACGGCAACAATGCTTCTATATTGTTCAACACGGCAAATAGGGGAGAGGGTATGTCTTATATAAAACCTTTCATGATGAGTATGCTTATGGGATCATTTACTTTAGTAGGATTTGAGTCTGCCGCTAACTTGAGTGAAGAAACTATTAATGCCAATAAAACTGTACCAAAAGCGGTTGTGGGTTCAGTTTTTATTGCAGGAATATTTGGTACCTTTTTCTTGATTGCGGTAACTCTTGGTATTAAAAATCTTCCGGCAACTATTGCTTCAAACAGTCCGCTGCCTTATATATTACAATCAAATCTGGGAAATGCAATGGGTACATTATTTTTGATAATAGTCACCATTTCAATATTTGCATGTGGAACTGTAGCCATGACGTCAGGTTCAAGACTTGTATATGTTATGTCCAGGGATAATGCATTCTTCTTGAGCGGTCTGTTCAAGAAAGTTTCACCCAAAACATCATCACCCATATATGCCACTGTTTTGATTTTGATATTTGGAATAATAGCTACATTGTTTTCAAGCTCTTTAACTACATTGATAGGTGTTACTGCAATTCTCCCTGCAATTATATACTTTACAACTATAATATGTTATGGATTTGCTAGAAAAAAGGTTAAAATCAAGGAAGGATCTTTTAATCTTGGAAAAGTTGCAAAACCCGTATTTATTTCAGCTATAGTATGGCTGGTATTTGAACTGGCGATACTTACAGTACCTTCTGATTTTCATAAGACTGCCCTGGTATCCGTAGTACTTATATTAGTAGGGTTCATTCTTTATTTTGCAGTATTTAAGAAGAGAACAGAGGTTACAGATGATTTGGAAGTAGAAGAGAAAGAAGCAGTAAACTAAGGGATGGGTATCAAGTGATTCTAAGGTTCAGGTGAAGTTTGTCCATAAGGAGTGTTTTTTTTCGTACCTTAACCTTAGAAGAACTTACCTAGGGGTGAAGTATTACTTATTCCGGAGGCCTTAGCCAAGGACAGCCATGGGATAAAAGTGTCCGCATAAGAACTTTTTTGGATCATATGCATAGATTAATATATAAAGTAATAATATGGAGGATGTCTGTGCTTATTTATGTAGTTAAGCCAGGAGATTCACTTTGGAAGATATCCAATTCTTATAAAGTTTCAACTGCTGAAATAATCAGTGCCAATGGACTTCAATACCCCAACAATCTACTTATTGGTCAATCATTGATAATTCCCGTAGAAGACACTGTTCATATTGTAAAATCAGGAGAATACCTTTGGCGGATTGCTCAAAATTATGGGATTTCTCTGCAGGCAATTCTACAGGCAAATAGGATAACCAATCTGCAAAATATCTATCCAGGGCTTCAATTATATATTCCTGCAGTTAGATATCAGATAAAAACGGGAGAAACCTTAGAGCAGATTGCTGAAAGATACGATGTTTCACTGGAAAGATTAATAAATGTAAATAATATTCGAAATACATCTCTTGTATATCCTGGAACTGTAATTGTTATTCCCAGGAAAAGACCTTCTATCTATGTAAATGGCTACATTTATGATTTTACTGAAAATTCCCCCAACATTGTAAGAGAAGTGGGAGAACATTTAACCTATTTAAGCCCTTTTGCCTATAGAATCAGAGAAGATGGCACTTTGGAAACCATAGATGATTCCGCCATAATAAATGCTGCTTATGCTGAAAATATAGTTCCAATGATGGCAATAACAAATTTTACGGCTACGGAATTAGGCCATAATCTGGCACATGTTGTTTTATCCAATGCCGATATCAGAGCAAATCTCATTACTAACATAATTAATACAATGAAGATTAAGGGATATTTGGGTGTGAATATTGATTTTGAAAATGTACTGCCATCTGATAGGGAAAATTATAATGAATTTCTTGAACTTGCAGTTCAGAGGATGCATGCGGAAAATTTCTTTGTATCTACTGCCTTAGCACCAAAAACAGGAGAAAGCCAGCAGGGATTATTATATGAAGCACATGATTATGAGGCCCATGGAAGAATTGTGGACTTTGTTGTGCTTATGACCTATGAATGGGGATATAGGTTAGGGCCTCCCCAGGCAATTTCACCTTTAAATAGGATAAAGCAGGTGCTGGATTATGCGGTTACTGTTATACCAAGGGAAAAGATTTTATTTGGTTTTCAACTTTATGCCAGAGACTGGGTTCTTCCTCATGTTCAGGGCATGGAGGCAGAGACTTTCAGCATGCAGGAAGCTGTAGCAAGGGCAGTAAGGTATGGGGTGATTATACATTTTGATTCAGTCAGTCAAACACCTTTTTATAATTATATCGACAGCCAGGGAAGGCGGCATCAAGTATGGTTTGAAGATGCAAGAAGTGCTCAAGCCAAATTTGATACAGTTAAAGATTATGGATTAAAAGGTGTTAGTTACTGGGCCTTGGGTTTTGCATTTCCGCAAAATTGGACTTTGCTTCAAGATAATTTTAATATTATAAAGCTGATATAAATCTGGATGAAAAATAGTTCTTGACATTTCAAGTAAAATGATATAAAATCCGTAATAAAAAAAGTAATATGTAATTATATAACTCCTTATCAAGAGCGGCTGAGTGGACCTATGATGCCCGGCAACCTGAATGGTTATTTTCATTCAATGGTGCTAATTTCAGCAGGTGTATTGGAACTTGAAAGATGATGAGCAGGGAGAAAATCTTCTTGTATTTCATCCGCAGGAAGATTTTTTTATTCTATAAAATTTTTCTGAAATATAAAAATCTACTGGCTAACTGGAGGCTGAGATTGTTCTTTGTAAAAAAGAAAATCCCGGCCTAAAAGATTATTGGTATTGATATTTACAGCAGCTGTAATAGTCTCTACTTTGGCACCTGTTTTGAAAACACAGGTGGTGAAAGCTGATGAAGTACAGGCAATCAGAATAGGCAGAGCTGTTGAAAATGGAATATTGATTAAAAATGGCAGTAAACTTGAGCAGGCTTGTAAAATAGATACGGTGGTATTTGATAAAACAGGTACTTTGACTACGGGGAAATCAGAGATTACATATGATTACAGGAGATAACAGCATAGCAGCATTTTCTACAGCGGAAAAATCGGAATAAAAGATGTCATATCGAAAGTGGAAACTGAAAATAAGACCAATGAAATAAGCAGATTGAAAGGAAAAGGTAGTACAGTTGACATGGTAGGTGATGAAATAAATAATGCACCTGCTCTCCTGTAGCGGTATGTATGTCCTTTAGCTCTGTATCTGTACTGCTAAATTCTCTAAGTCTTAAAAAGCTCAAGCTGACAAATTAATGGATTTAAAAAATTTTTACAGGAGTGTTGACAAGGTAGTTATAACAGTGTATATTAAATGTCAATAAATAAAAAAACATAATTACAATGAATTTTAAAAAGTAGTTAAAATAAAAAACTTCTTATCTAGAGAGACAGAGGGACTGGCCCTATGATGTCCGGCA